>VGFB01000184.1 GCA_016869015.1 Armatimonadota bacterium | reverse complement strand
GCGATGGATCGGTGCGTGTGTGGTGTGCCGCGACGGGCCAGTGTCTGCGGCAGTTCGACGGCGATGGCGAGCCGATAGCGGCGCTGGCTGTACTGCCGGACGGCTGTCGCGCCGTGGCGGCCGGAGACGACGGAGTGGTCCGCGTATGGGACCTGCGCGGCGGCAGCGCGCACGAGCTCACCGCCGGGCTTGGGTCGTCGCCCCGGGCACCGGCCGTCTCGCCGGATGGCCGGCGGCTGGCGATGGCAGACCACGACGGCGCCCTGGTCGTCCTTGACCTGGAGACAGGTCGCCGGCTGACGCGGTTCTGCACTGACGGGGCACTGAGCTGCTGCGCCGTAGGCGGCACTGATGTGATGGTGGCGGGCGATGAAGCCGCAGACGTCTACTTCCTTCGCCTTGAGGACGCAGGCCTCGGCCCGCCTATCCTCACGGCCTGGCGCGCGGCGGAGAGCGGGTCGCTCGCGTTCGGGTGCCTGCACTGCAAGGCCTGGCCCGGGGCGCCGGAGTCGGCCCTCGGCGCCGAGCTTCCCTGCCCGAGCTGCGGGCAGGCGGTGAAGCTGAACCCGTTCGTCATCGAGGCCGATTGGCGGCCGGTGGCGGAGGCGTGGAAGGGCCGCGGGGCGTGACGTAGAGGGCCGACGCCGTGCGGAGGGGGCATGGCGTGCTGGGCTTCCGGCTACCAGGGCGGGCGGCGGAAGTCCTCCTCGGAGCCCCAATCGAGATCCGGCCCCTCGGGCTCCTCGAGGCCGCCCTTCACCCAGACGCGATGCACGTAGTCGTCATCGTAGGGGCCCAGCTCGCCGGCGCGACGGTAGGCCTCGGCGGCGTCCTCGGCGTAGCCGTTGCGTTCGAGCATCCAGGCCAGCAGGTAGCGATAGGCCCGGTTGCGGGGCCGGAGGATCACCGTGCGGCGGAAGGCGTTCAGGGCCGGCTCGTGCTTGTCCTGACGCAGGTGGCAGACGGCCAGGCAGATGTGGTAGAAGTCGTCGAGGGGCGCGTGGTCGATGGCCCGGAGGTAAGAGTCCTCCGCCTCCTCCCACCGTCGCCAACGGAAGCAGGCGTCGCCGAGGCGGTAGTGGTAGTAGGCGTCGTCGGGCGCGAGACGGATGGCCTCGGAGAAGCTGGCCTCGGCGCACTCGCGCTCGCCCAGCCTCAGGTGCGCCTCGCCCAGGCGGCAGTGGAAGTACTCGCGAAGCGGGTCGCAGCGGATGGCGCGCTCGAAGGCGGGCACGGCCAGGCGCACCTTCTGGATGCCCATCAGGAACTCGCCGAGGGCGAAGTGGCACTCGGCGTTCTTGGGGTGGATCAGGAGGGCCTGCTTGTAGGCGCGATAGGCCTTGCTGGGCATCTCGGCGGCGAAGTACGTGTCGGCGAGCCGGAGATGAACTCCGGCGTTGGCCTTGTCCAGGGCGATCGCCGATTCGTAGGCGCGGATGGCATCGCTGAGCCGGAAGGCCTCGACGTAGCGGTCGCCGGCCTGCGCCTGGGACACGGCCTTCTGTCGATCGCGCCTTCGCCGTCTGCGTGCAGGCATGTCCGGAACGTCTCGTCGGTCAGTGTAGAGGCGGCTACAGGCCCTCGCCGCGGTCGAGGATGAGCGTCACGGGTCCGTCGTTCACCAGCTCGACATGCATGTGCGCGCCGAACGTGCCGCTCACCAGCGGCCTCCCGCTCTCCCGCAGGCGCGCGACGAACTGCTCGTAGAGGGGCAGCGCCCGTTCCGGCTGTGCGGCGTCGGTGAAGGACGGCCGACGCCCCTTCCGGCAGTCGCCGTAGAGGGTGAAGTTGGGGACGACGATCAGTCCCCCGCCGATCTCCTCCAGCGAGCGGTTCAAGTTGCCCGCCTCGTCCGGGAACACCCTCAGGCCCAGCAGCTTGCCCGCCATCCACTCCAGCTCCGCCGGACCGTCCGCGTCGCAGAAACCTGCCAGCACCACGAGCCCGGTCTCAAGGCTCCCCACCGGCTCCCCGTTCGTGGTAAGCGCGGCTCGGCTGACTCGCTGAACCACGACCCTCATGCGCGTGTCCCCTCAGGGCGTCGGGACAGGAGTCGCGACGTACGCAAGGCCCCCTACTCGGTTCCCTCCGCCGCCTTCTGCAGCTCCTCGATCAGCGGCCCGAGGGCCTTGACCTTCTCAGCATACCCCGCGAAGTCGCCCTGCATGCGAAGCCGCTCGGCTTCGGCGTACAGGTCCCCGAGTCGGCGGGCAAGCTCGTCCACGGATGCGGCCCCGGCGCTCGGAGGACCAGAGGGCCGGGAGGTCTCCCCGCCGCCCTCAACCGGGCCCGCCGCCTCGCCGCTCAACAGCATCGCCACCGCCTCCGCGAGTGTCTGCCCGTAGCCGATGCTGCGGGTCGAGGCCGCGACCACCAGGCTGAGCTTGGGGACCGGGTTGAGCTTGGACTCGAGGTAGATCGGCTCCACGTACAGCAACTTGTCGCCGATCGGGATGACGAGCAGGTGGCCGCGGATGATGTGGTTCGACTCGGACTTCAGGCGGAAGAAGTCGGCGAGCCATTCGTCCTGGCTGATCCGCGCTTCGATCTGCATCGGGCCGTAGGACAGCTCCACCTTGGGGAAGCGGTAGACGCGCAGCTCGCCGTATTGCTCACCGTCGCAGCGCGCCGCCATCCACGCGATCATGTTCAGCTTCTCGCGGTTGATCGGCGTGAAGGGGCGCATGAGGAGGAACTCGGCCTCGTCGGCGCCGGGCAGGCTCATCTGCACGTAATAGGACTCCACGGGGCGCTCATCGTCGGCGAGGGTCTCCCAGGGAATCGACCAGGCGTCCTCATTCTGGAAGAAGGTGATCGGGTTCTTCTGGTGATAGGTGGCGAAGATGAGACTCTGCAGCTCGAACAGGCCGCGGGGATAGCGGACGTGCTGCCGCAGGTTGTCGGGCATCTCGCTCTTCTCGGCGAAGAGGGTCGGGAAGGTCTTGCGGTACATCCGCAGCAGCGGGTCTTCGTCATCCCACGCGTAAAGCACGGTCGTACCGTCGTAGGCGTCGACCGTGGCCTTCACGGCGTTGCGGAAGTAGTTCGGCGCCCGGTCGGTCCGCCCGAGACCGACGCCGGTGGAGTAAGGGTAGCGGGTGGTGATCGTGTAGCAGTCCACGATCCAGAAGATACGGCCGTCGTGGATCACCGGGTACGGGTTGGGATCGGTGATCAGGAAGGGGGCCAGAGCCTTGATGCGGTCGGGCACCCAGCGGTTGAAGATGATGCGACTCTCGGGGTCGAGGTCGTAGAACACGATCGGCCAGTCCCAGAAGCGCGCAAAGAAGGCCGCCCGACGCAGCGCCCGGGACCCCGCGCCGCCCGGGGAGAGAGGCACGCCGGCGGGGCCGTCGTAGACGGTCTTGGCGGTGTCCTGGCCTTCCTTACCGGTGGGGTAGTCGATCTCCTCGACACCGCTGCGGACGATTACGTAGTCGTCGCGGATCTCGCGCTCCTGCAGCGGGCTGACGTCGCGGCGGGTCTGGCGGCGCTCCGGTTGAGGCTGCGGCTCCGCGGCCGGCGCGGGCGCGGGACCCGGGCCGCCTTCGGGCCCGGCGTCGCTGGGCGGCGGCGGGGCTTGCCCGTAGCCGTAGGGGTCGATGATCTTGTCCGCCATGAAGTACAGCCCTGGGCGGTCAATGCGGAGGTCGGGGTTGCCCTTGGCCTCGCGCTCAGCCCGCGGCGGGACGTTGCGCAGCCAGTAGTGGGGCATCCCTCCGGCGTCCACCATGTTCACCGGAGACATGCAGATGCCGTGCCCGTGGGTGTACTGCAGGTGCCGGTTCGGCCAGAGGTCGCCGACGCGGTCGTAGTCGATCTGCCGCGCGGCGATGGAGACCTGGCGCATCTCCCCGTCGATCCGGTACCGGTCGACATCGACGCCGGAGAACTCGTAGTACTGGCGGAGGGCCTGCTGCTGTCGGTAGGTGTCCTCGAGCGGCCGGTCGTCCCAGATGCGGATGTTCTTCACCGTGGACGAGGCGGCCGCGAGGTCCTGCGCCGTGAGGTCGGGGCGGATATCGTGGCGCTCATCAATGACGTCGGCGAGGCCGTAGGCGTCGAGGGTCGCGTCGATGTTGTACTCGATGTACTTGGGCTCGCGCTGCAGGGCGTTGGGGCGGACCTGGGTGCGCTCCATGAGGTACGGGAAGGAGATGCCTCCGAGCACCGCCAGCAGTCCGAGGCCCACCGCCAGGAAGAGGGGCAGTCGGAGGTTGCGGATCCAGATCGTCGCCACCGTCAGCCCGGCGCACAGGAGGCTGGCGATGATCTGGATCGTGTAGACGGGCAGACGGTAGTGCTCGGCCGAGTAGCCCGGCCCGCCGGGCACGGCGCCGCCCGGCGTGAACAGCAGGGAGTAGACGCCCAGCTGGTACCCCCCCGCCTTGAGCACGAAGCAGAGCGCCAGGAGCGTGAGGCAGTGGGCCTGCGCCTGCGTCGTGGCCTTCACCGTCGAGCCGTGGACGCGGATCGACTCGTTGTACAGGTGGACGAGGGTCGCGACGATGAAGCCGATGACCGCCGCGTAGAAGGCGCTCTTCCAGACGTACTCGATGAAGGGGAGGCGAAAGACGTAGAAGCTGATCTCCTTCGCATACAGCGGGTCGGTCTTGCCGAAGGGCACGGCGTTGAAGAAGCGGACCCACTCCAGCCAATGTCCGCTCGCCGTGATGCCCGCCAGGATCGCGACCACGGCCGCGAAGGCCAGCAGCACCTTGTCGATGTGCTTCTCGATGGAGGCGCGCTCCGCGTCGGGAAGCAGCCGCTGACCGATGATCTCCTCCCGAGGGAGAAGCTTGCGGGCCAGACGGATGTTGGCGTAGAGCCACGCAAAGAACAGAACGCCGACGATGAGCCCCAGCTTCACGCGCACGCTCCAGATCGTCTTCAGGACCGCAGTCTGGCCCAGCTCGCCGAACCAGAGGAAGTCCGTGTAGATCTGCAGCGCGCGGAAGATGATCAGCACGACCGCCAGCACCAGCACGAGAACGGCGAACAACTTCGACGAACGTGACACCTACTAACCCTCCTGAGGCCCGGAACCCGGGTCGCCCGTCCCGCCACCTGGGCTGGAACCGGGGGTCCCCGCGTCATCGTCCATAGTGAGCATCAACCGGCGGAACGTCTCCATCTCCTCCTCGCTCTCCTCAACTTGCTCGGGGGGCCGATTCGCCTGTTCGATCACTTCCTCGGCGACGTAGATCGGCGCGCCGACCCGGAGCGCCAGCGCGATGGCGTCGCTGGGTCGGGCATCGATCTCCAAAGCCTCCAGCGGTCCATCCAGGTCGATGAGCGCGTAGAAGGTCGTGTCCTCGAGGCGCGTGATCCGGACCTGCCGCACCGCATGGCCGGTCTCCTCGATCACCGAGCGCAAGAGGTCGTGGGTCATCGGCCGCGGGTACTTGATGTCCTGCATCTTGCTGACTATGGCCTGGGCCTCCGCCGGACCGATCCAGATCGGCAAGCCCCGCTCGTTGTTCTCGTCCGTCAGGAAGATCAGCGCCCGCCCCTGCGGGTCCAAGCCCACCTTGTGGATGAACATCTGGATCATGCCGGGTCACCTCGCCTCCCTGGAACGCGGAGGGACGCGCTCGCGCCGGCCGGCGCGCGCCGGCCTCGGGCAGTTGGGTCCGTGACGATCCCTCCATAAGACGGCAAAGGCCGGGAGCCGTGGCCCCCGGCGCCAGCGTCGCCAGTGCGGTGAGTGGTGCTGAGCCGACGCCCGGGAAGCAACCGCACAGCGCCCCGAGCAGGCAACAGGCGAATTCTAACATAGCCCCCGGCCAAAGTCAAACCGGGCCGCCGCAGACCCAGGCCCAAGGGCACGCGCTTCGGTCGCAGTCCGGCTTGGGAGGGAATCTGCCCTCGCGGATGCCCCGGACGACCTCGCCGACGAGACGCTCCGCCTCGGCGGCCTCCGCCGGCGGATCGACGGACATGGCCTCGCCGGCGTCGAGGTAATGGACCGCAACGGTGGCGGGCAACCGTCCGCGGGCCTGCCTGATGGCGACCGCATACGCCCCCACCTGGAACCGGTGCTCCGCCTGTGTTCCCCCGTCCTGGGAGCGACCGGTCTTATAGTCCACGAGGTGCAGCTCGCCCGGACCGTCGCGGATCAGCGCGTCGATCTGTCCCTCAACCAAGGCCCCTCCCAACGGCGCAATGACCGGCGCCTCGCTGCGCAGCTCCGCCGCCGTCCGCACCCGCTCCCACGTCGGGCTGCCCGTGAAACGCACCAGCAGCGCCACGATGCGAGCCAGCTCCTCGGGGTCGTGGCCGGCCAGTCCACACTCCCGCGCGGCGGCGTCGACCTCCTCGGCGATCTCCGACACCGGTCCGCGTCCAAGCCGCTGCAGGGCCCGGTGGACGAGGGTGCCTCGCTCGTGAGCTCGCAGCCGGCCTGCGACGGGCGCCTCGTGGGCCGGCACGTAGCCGGCCAGCCCCCGCACGTGAGCCAGCTCGTACCGGCGGGGGCAGTGCAGATAGTGCGCCAACTCGGTCACCGTGAAGCGCGTCCTGGCCGCGAGATCGGGCGGGAGGGGCTGCAGGCGCGCGAGGATTGCCTGCTCCGCCTCGGGATCGCCGCCGTCCAGCGCACGGCCGGCCTCGATGGCCGCTCGCGCCCGGACCAGGAGGCTGCGTGAACGCCGACCAGCGGCCTCCGCGACGTCCGCGTCCAGCCGCGCCACGCGTCCGGTCCAGCCCTCGCCCTCCAGCGTCGCCGCCTCACCGTTGAGCAGCTCCGGGAACGCCGAGAGCAGGCCATCCACCAACGCTCCCGTCCTGGAGGGCGTGCCGTCCTTCCGGAGTGCAATGGGCGTGCTGATCACCAGGCGGTCGCGCGCGCGGGTCAGGGCCACATACAGCAGTCGGCGCTCCTCAGCGATCTCCCGTTCCACCGCCGCATCTCGGGCGGCGACGGCCGGCGGAGGGAAGGCGAGCGACCCGTCTTCCTGCTCGCCCATCACGATCGGGCCGAGGGCGTCGTGGAGGACCACGGCAGTGCGCGCGCGCGGCCGGGAGGCGCGGGCCAGATCGGCCGCAACGACCACCGGCCGCTCCAGCCCCTTGGACGCGTGAACGGTCATCACGCACACGGCGTTGCCGCGTTCCTCCTCCGCCGGGGCCTCGCCCTCGCGGACCTCCTCCGTCCGCAGCGTCTCAATGTGGTCGATGAAGCGACCGATCGTGGCCGGCTCCCGGGCCTCGATGCGGCGCGCGATGGCAACCAGCTTCCGGAGGTTCGCGTAGGAGCGGGGGCCATCGAAGCGGGCTGCCGCGCTGCCGGGCAACCCGAGCGCGGCCAGCGTGCGCTCCACCACTTCAGACAGCGGGAGGTGATGGCGCACCGCCCGAAGCTCGGCGAGCACCTCCGCCAGCCGGACGGCCCG
>VGFB01000183.1 GCA_016869015.1 Armatimonadota bacterium | reverse complement strand
TCACCCACACGGAAGATGAGGTAGTCGGGCTGCAGATCGTGCTTGTGGTTCACGCCCAGCTTCGTGCCGGGGTCCTCGCCCGCGTAGATGAGGACATAGCGGTCGGGGTTCCTGGGGTTGGGATAGCACAGCACCAGCCCGAGGTTGGCGCCCGAGTAGGTCTGGCCGCCGAGCGCATAGCCATCCGCCTCGAACCGCACCGGTAACCGATCCGCGATCTCGGCGATCGCGGAGTTGGTCGCCGGCGTGCCGAACAGGACGAGGTTCTTCTCCGCCACGGTCTTCTCATCCACATCGCTGTCCAGCATCGCCGGGGGCGGGCCGTCGGCGAAGGCATCCCACTCCGCGCACCACTCTGCGGCCCGCTCGACCAGGCGTTGGGTCTCCTCCTTCGAACCGGCGGTGCCCGCAACCACGACGAACGGCCCGTTGAACACGTCCTCGATCGGCCCGCAAAGCCCCCTTCGCTTCCGGACCGTTCCCGGCTTCTCGGGCGTCAGCGGCTCGGCGAGCTTGACCGGCAGCGCTCCGCTCTTCAGGCGTCCGCTGAAGACCTCCCGCCCGTCCACCAGTATCTGAACGGGCTGCTGCAGGTCCAACAGCTGCTCCGCGAGCGAGAGCCGCACGCGCGCCACGTTCCGGCCGGTCAGGCGGATCGTGTTGCCCTCGACGGTCGCCTCGACCTCGCCGGGCTCGCCCCAACGGAGGTACTCCTCGATCTGCAGCCAGAAGGCGGTGTCGTAGCGGTAGGTGTAGCTCTTCAGCCGAACATGCCTGGGCCAGCGGTTCAGCGACTGCTGGACGAGCCACGGGAAGGCGTTCCGGAAGGCCTCCTCGTGCTGGTAGATGAAGTGATCGCTGCCGGCGTGCTCGAGGTACTCGATCGGCGTCCCGAGTCGATCCATCTCCCAGCGCATCATGTGTGACTGCTCGATGGGGATCAGCCGGTCGAACTCGCCGTGCTGCAGGAGGAACCGTTGCCCGACGGCATTGGGCGCGAGGTCCATGGGGTTGTCCCACTCGCCGAGGAACTGCTTGAACCGGGGGGCCGTCAGGTGCGGCCAGGGCCACCAGACGAACATGTCGGTCTGGCCGCACATCGGCGCGCAGGCGGCGAAGAGCCCCGGATAGCGCAGGGCGATGGTCCACGTGCCGTAGCCGCCCATCGACGGCCCGCAGAGGTAGAGGCGGTCGGGGTCGATGGAGTAGAACCGCTGCGTCTCCTCAATGGAGGCCAGCACGTCGACCTCGCCCACGCCCTGGAAGTCGGTGTTGCGCCGGCCGTAAGGCGTCAGCAGGATCGCGCCGCTCTCCGCCGCGATCCGCTCGTGATCCTCGTACAGCACCCACGGGTCGATGATGCTGGTGTAAGGCACATACCCGTGCAGAAACACGATCAGCGGCCACTTCCGCTCTGCGGTGTAATCCGGCGGCACGTACACGAAGTACGGCTGGGCCGTGCCGTCGTTCGCGGCGACGTACGCGCGCTCCAGGTGCCCGGTCTCGCCCTCGAAGGCGACCCTCCCGGCGGCGTAGCGGTCCAGGGCGTCCTGCGTCTGGTCGAGGCTCTCGCGCGCCGAGGCCTCGCCCTCGAAGGGTGCGCGCGCCTGGGCCACCGCCTTGCGCAGCAGGAAGCGGGCCAGCGGCAGATTGGAGCGATACGCGGCCGAGTCCCGGTCCGTGGCGGCCGACTCCGCCCGCTCCGTCTCACGGCTGAGCGCATCGTAGCGGGCCTGCAGTGCCGGGGGGTTTGCCTGTGTCAGACCGGGGTAGACTGCCACCAGCGACGCCACGGCTACAGCCAGCATCTTGGACCTCCGAACACTGCGCGGAACCGGGCGTCGCCGGTGTCGCAGATGGGCATTTCAGTGAGGAGTGATCGGCATGACACTGGGTCGACGAGCCGCGGCGGAGTTCATCGGGACGTTCTGGCTGGTATTCGGCGGCTGCGGCAGCGCCGTGCTGGCTGCCGGGATCCCCGACCTGGGCATCGGGTTCGTTGGCGTGTCGCTGGCCTTCGGCCTGACGGTGCTCACAATGGCCTACGCCGTCGGCCACATCTCGGGATGTCATCTGAACCCGGCGGTCTCGCTGGGCCTCTGGGCGGCCAGGCGGTTCCCGGCGAAGGAACTCCACGCCTACATCGCCGCGCAGCTCCTGGGCGGAGTCGTCGGGGCGGCTGTGCTCTACGCCATCGCGAGCGGGCACCCCGAGTTCAGCCTCGCCGGCGGCTTCGCCTCCAACGGCTTCGGCGAGCACTCGCCGGAGGGCTATCCGCTCCTGTCGGCCCTCGTCGCCGAACTCGTGCTGACCTTCATGTTCCTGATGGTCATCCTCGGCGCCACGGACAGCCGCGCGCCCCAGGGCTTCGCGCCGCTCGCCATCGGCCTCGCGCTCACGCTGATCCACCTCATCAGCATCCCGGTGACCAACACCTCCGTGAATCCGGCGCGCAGCACTGGCGTCGCCCTGTTCGCGGGGGGATGGGCGCTGCAGCAGTTGTGGGCCTTCTGGGTGGCGCCCATCGTCGGCGCGCTGCTGGCCGGCGCCGTGTACCCTCTGATCGGCCGGTCCGATCCTGAGTCACCCTCAGGTTAGCACCACGCACGGCCCGGTGGGGTAGCGCCCGGACCTGCTACCATAGACGCTTACGCCGCCGGGAAGGTCCGCGTCGACCGCGAGCCGGAGCTCGGCGCCGCCCCGGAGCGCCTCGAGCGTCGCGGGCACCCGCTCGGCCGGAACCTCGAGACGCACCAGTTCGCCGTACCTTCCGGCGAAGCCGTAGTAGTGGCTGAGCACTCCCCGGCTGTCCGCCGGATGGTCGGGGAGCTCAACCTCGCCGAGGTCCACGCCCGCCAGCGAGATCCGCACTCGCGACGGCCATCGGTCGGCATCGGTCTGCCTGCCCCCGCCGCCGGGGCGACAGGAGGACACCTCCACGACGAACGCAAGGGAGGTTGGCTCTCGGACGGCCCCCGGCACCGGGACGGTCGCGGTCAGCACTCCCGCCCCCTCGATCCACACCGCCTCCCTCGCACCGTCCACCTCGAAGGCCTGCAGCCCCGGCCCCGCAAAGGCGGAGAGCGGAATGAGGAGGCGCCCGTCGGCCGGCGCCTCGCCGAGGACATGGAAGTGGAGCCAGTTGTGCGCGATGGGCTCGCCGGCGGCGGTTCGCAGCCAGGCGTGTAGCGTGACAAGGCCCGGACGGTCAGGCATCGTCGCGCTGATCTTGCCCGCGGGCGTGACGGCGAAGCGCGGGAAGGGCGTCCTCCGCTCGGCGCCCGTGAACTCCTCGACGCGACCGGTGTGGTCGAGCAGCTCCAGCTTCCAGCCCAGCGTCGCGTGGTCGCCCACGAACTTGCCGAAGTGCGAGGCGAAGGCCGGGACAATGACCTCCTGCCCCGGCCGGACGACCTGGCAGGGAGGCGCATCGAGCGCGAGGAAGTCGGGACGGTTCAACTCCCGGAGGTCGTAGCCGAACTCCTTCGGCGTGCGGTCGTAGTTGTAGACTCCGTTGCGCTCCCACTCGATGTCCTGCAGCTCCGTGTACACGTACCCGCAGATCCTCTCGTGGAGCCGCAGCTCGTTCGTCAGGAAGTGGAAGCACCACGAGACATCCAGGTCGCCCATGCGCGCCGAGATGCCCCCGTACTCGCTGTTCAGCAGCGGCTCGCGGTTCTGCGTGCAGCCCGGGCAGTAGTTGAACCCCGAGCCCGGATGCGTCTGCTCGACGACCTCGGCGATGTGCGCCCTCGCCGCCGCGTAGTCGTTGAGGTAGAAGTGCCAGGAGTTGAGGTCCGTCTCCACGTGGTCGTACAGACAGGGCGAGTTGTCCTCGATCGGGCGCGTGGGATCGAGGGCGTGGGCCAGCCGCAGCATCCTCCGCACCCACGCCTGCCGGTCGGGGAGCTGCCGGTACTCGTCCCCGCCCAGGCCCCACGTCTCGTTGAAGAGGCACCACGCGATGATCGAGGGGTGGTTCGCATCCCGCGCGATCACCGCGCGCAGGGTGCGCTCCCAGCGCCCGCAGGCGAGGCTTGAGTAGCCGCCATACCCGACGTTCGGCAGGTCGGCCATGATCAGCATCCCCAGCCGGTCGGCCCAGTACAGGAGCCTGGGGTCCTCAGCCTTGATGTGGATCCGCAGGAAGTTGAACCCCGCCTCGCGCGCGAGCTCAACGTCGCGCCGGATCGCCTCATCCGTGGGGAACGTGTAGACGCCCCAGGGGTTGAGCGACTGGTCCAGTGCGCCCAACAGGTAGACCGGGCGGCCGTTGAGATGCACGTAGCGGGTGGTCTTGTCCGGCAGGGCCTTGATTCGCACCTCGCGGAAGGCGAAGTAGGTCTGCACGAGGTCCAGCGTCGCCGCTCCGTCCAGCAGCTCCAGAGTGACCGGATACAGGAACGGATCGTCCGGCGACCACAGTCGAGGCTCGTGCACGGTGAGCCGGGTCTCGTGGGGACCCGCGCCCGCCTCCGCCTTCACGCCCCACGTGTTGTACGCCGTCCCGCCCTCAGGCATGGAGACCGCCAGCCGGAAGCCCAGGTCGCCCCCCGGCGGCCCGCTGAGCCGTATCGAGCAGGTGACCTCGCCGCTCTCGATGTCCGTCGCGAAGCTCGCCCCCGCCAGGTGCACGGCGCCCCGAGGCTCCAGCCACACGGTCTGCCAGATGCCCGAGGTCCGGGCGTACCAGCGTGTCTGCTTGCCCACAGGCTGCTGCTCATGGTCGTTGGGGTCGTGCGCACGGATCACCAGGTCGTTCGCCTCGCCGAAGCGCACCTGGTCCGTGAGGTCCACCTCGAGGGGCGTGTAGCCGCTCTCCGTCTCGCACAGGAGCTGCCCGTTCACCCACACCTTCGCGAAGTAGTCGATCGCTCCGCAGCACAGGTAGACCCGCTCGCTCTGCCAGCGCGCCGGGACCTCGACGCTGCGGCGGTACCAGCCTGTCTCGTGCCGCCTGGCCTCGAGGTAGTTCTCCGGGGTCACCCTCTCCGGCTCAAGGAAGGCCTTTGGGCTGAAGTAGTCCTCATTGCCCGCCCGGTCCTCATCGCCCCACGCCAGGTGGCTCTCCCAGCCGAACGGCACCACGATCCGGTCTCCAAAGGCGTGGTTCCTCTCCCAACCCTCCGCTTCCCCAACCCCCTCCGGGTCGAAGTCGAACTGCCACGTCCCGTTCAGGTTGACCCAGTCTCGCCCTTCGCGCTTCCCTCGCTGCCAATCCGGCCGCGGGTGCTCGGGACGAGGCAGGCTGTGGTCAGACATCACGGGTCACACTCCACTGGAAGGTGTGAGGCGGTGGACACCGGGCGGGGAGTCGATTCCCCAGTAGTCGCCACTCGGCCTGCTATCCCAGGGGTGCCTGTATCTGGCCCTGGAGGACTGCTCGCCGGGCGCGGCGAACGCAACGGCGTGACGGGGACGTCGCGACTCGTCGTATGAGCAGGCAGGGACAGCCTTGGCGTCCGACAAGCACTCCCTCAAGCTGCGCGATCCGATCCACGGGCTCTTTCCCTTCTGCGAAGTTGAGGAGAGAGTCATCAACAGCCAGCCGCTGCAACGACTTCGGGGCATCCACCAGCTGGCGATGGCTTCCTTGGGCTATCCCGGTGCTGTTCACACACGCTTCGACCATTCCCTTGGCTCGATGCACGTCGCGGGATGTATGTTCGATGCAGTGATGGCGAGGCTGCGCCCCAAGCAGCGCCGCACGGTTCTGGGTGAATGGCGCCTCGAGGAAGCGCGGCGACGGGTCCGACTTGCGGCGCTCTTGCACGACGTAGGCCATGGGCCGTTCAGCCACGCCTCCGAAGCGGCTTTGAACGAGGCAAGCGCGGGGCCGGCCGCCGAGGCCGACCTCGACGTTTCGAAGCTCCACGAACTGATCACGCAGGACATCATCGCCAACAGCGACGGCCTCGCGGCTGTCCTGGACGATGGCGACCGCCAAGCGGTCCTGCAGCTGCTTGACCCAAGACCTCGGCGTCGCTCTGCGCTCCGCGACATCGTGTCCGGGGCCCTTGATGCAGACAAGCTGGATTACCTTCTGCGTGACTCCTACTTCGCCGGGGTACGGTACGGCATCGTTGACCTGGACCGCATACTGGAGTCCTTGACGGCGCGCGTGGCTCAGGATGAGACCTATCTGGCGATCACTGAGGACGGCGTGCTGCCGGTCGAGCAGCTGCTTCTGGCGAAGTACCACATGACGCTGCAGGTATACCGTCACAAGATCCGACGCGTCACGGACGCCCTGCTCCGACGAGCGCTTCTTCTTGCTTGCGACCCCGCCGAGGGCTCGGGGCAAGTGCGGGCGGTCTTCTCCTACGTGCCCAAGGCGAGCAATCCGGACGGGAACCGAGCGTTCGTGCGTGAATTCCTCAAGTGGGATGACGCGCGCACGTTGCGGGCGATACAGGAACTCGGCCCGAAGTCGCGGGCAGGGAAGATCGCGCGAGCTCTCGCCAGCCGCGACTTGCCGCGTGAGGTCTTCCACGAGCCCTTCGACTCGCGCAAGCACCACTTTGGCCCCCTGCTGGCCGCCAAGTTCGATCGGCCCGACTCGGAGGCGGTGTTGCGCCTGCAGAACGAAGTCGCCGCTGCCTTGGCTCAGGACCCGGACTTCGTCGTGGTAGACGTACAGGACGTCACTGCCGCTGCGCCGACCGGGCCTGGAAGGCAGCTTGACGTGGAGGAACTCCTTGTGGTACAGTCCGGTATCGAACGTAAGTTCGCCGAGGTAAGCCGCGTCCTCGTGTCAAGATCACAGGCTGAGTCGGCCAGCTTCCTAAGCGTCTTTGTGCCCCTGCACGGCGACAGGGCCGACCGCGAGAAGCAGCGCAAAGCCGCTGCGCGAGCGGTCGTCGGCTCGCTCAGGAAGGCCAAGGGAGGCCGCTAGTGCACGACGTACGGACCGCTGTCCTGCTGGCACTGCAAGCGGCGGGGGGAGAGGTTGTCGGACGCACTTTCCTCCAGAAGCTGGTCTACCTGGCTGGCGCCAAGACTGGTCTGGTTCTGCCGTATGGGCCCGATCGGTACGGGCCCTACAGTCCTGGAGTGGCAGCTGAGGTCGACCGATTGGTCGAGGCCGGTATCCTGATGGAATCGGTTGACCGGTTCCCCTCAGAGACAGGGGGGTTCGAGCGACGAAGGCACAAGTACGTACTCGGACCCGAGGGTCATGCGCTGGCTGACCAGCACATGGCGCGAACCGACTTCCCAGGCGATGCCTATGCGGCACAGGTTAGGAACGTCCTCGCGACCGGCTGTGACTATCGTCAACTGTCCCTGGCCGCCAAGGTGCACTGGGTTCTGTCCGAGAACGACGGCCCGATCACCCTCGAGCAGGCTCAACAGGAAGCCACCCGGCGGAACTGGACGCTCACGTCGAAAGACGTCGCG
>VGFB01000182.1 GCA_016869015.1 Armatimonadota bacterium | reverse complement strand
CGCCGGGAAGTAGTTGGTGTCAGCGACCACGAGCGGAACCCAGTCGGGGGCGTACCCGCCGCCGCCGAGGGTCCCAGCCGAGGTAGGGGTCCGTCGGCTCGACCCCAGACAGGCGGCTCCGTCGTGGTAGGCGGAGGCCTCCAGCAGATACAGGTCGGCGTCCTCATCGGCCGTGGGCTGCAGGGTCACAACGTACTTGCCCGCGTAGGCCGCAGTGACATGGTCCAGCCGGTACCAGTTGGTCTGCCGCCGGGCAACCGTTCCGGTCAGCGGCGCCGCGCCGTGGACGATCTTGGTGGCCGTGACCTGCGGCTGATCCGTGGGAGCTGGGCCGAGCAGCCCGGGCCAGGGCTTCAGGCTCCCGCCGCCGTCTCCGACATACTCCTGGATCCGCGGCTCGAGGGCGGGCCCGTTGCCGGGCTCCCCCGACCCGCAGCCGACGACGGACAACAGCGCGACCAGCGACAGCCCAGCCAGGACGGCAGATGAGGCCCGCAACATCTCGCACCTCCAGGAAATGCGTCCGCCCAGCCTCGCGCGGCGCCGGCTGCGGGCCCGCCGAACGGCGGGCCAACACTCGCCGGCCGAATTCGCGGCCTGAGCCGGAGAGACCTGCCACGATGAGGTGACGGAACCAGGTAGGAGGAGGCGTTGTGCGAAGCGAAGACTCCCTCCCCACGGAGGCACGCACGATGCGACGCAGGCACTTCCTCTCGACGGTCGCGGCCGCCGGGGCCGGCGCGGCCGCCGGCAGACCGAACGCACAGGAGGCGCCCATGGGCTCCCTCATGCGACGACCGTATCGGGCGGGCGGCCCGGAGCTGTCGATCATCGGCTTCGGCGGCATCGTGGTGAGCCAGGTCGAGCAGTCCGAGGCGAACGACAGCGTCGCCTGGGCCGTCGACCGCGGCGTGAACTACTTCGATGTCGCGCCCACCTACGGGAACGCCCAGGAGCGCCTCGGCCCGGCTCTGAGGCCCTACCGGGAGCAGTCGTTCCTCGCCTGCAAGACTACCAGACGGGACGCCGCGGGCGCGCAGGCGGAGCTCGAGGAATCGCTGCGTCTGCTGCAGACCGACCGCTTCGACCTGTATCAGCTCCACGGCGTGAGCCACGACGAGGAGGTCGAGACGATCCTGGCCCCGGGCGGCGCGATGGAGACCTTCCTGAAGGCCCGCGAGGAGGGCAAGATCGGCCACATCGGGTTCTCGGCGCACAGCGTCAGCGCGGCCCTGAAGCTGTTGGACGCCTTCGCGTTCGACAGCGTGCTGTTCCCCTTCAACTGCGTGTGCATGGAGAACGGCGGGTTCGGTCCGCAGGTAATGGAAAAGGCCATCGAACGGGGCGCGGCACGCCTCGCGCTGAAGGTGCTGGCCTGGACCGCGTGGCCCGCGGACGCCGAGCGCCCGTACCCGAAGTGCTGGTACCAGCCCGTCGACGACCGCGAGCGGGCCCGCATGGCGCTCACCTACGCGCTGAGCCTGCCGATCACGGCGGCGATTCCACCGGGCGACGACCGGCTGTTCAGACTGGCCGTCGAGCTCGCGCTGCAGTTCGTGCCGATCACCAACGACACACGCGAGGCGCTCGCGCAGGAGATGCGGGACGTCGAGCCGATCTTCAAGGCGTGACGGCAACGGCAACGAGAACGGGAAAAACGACGAAGCGCGGCCAAGGACGGCGAAGAACGACTGGGCTGAGGGAAGGCAAGGCACAACCATGGGAACACTCACGGCGGCGATCCTCCTGATGGGAGCGCCCACGCTGATGGCGGACACGGTGAGGCTTGAGGTTACCGGCGACACCTCAATCGCGGCGCATGAGAGCGAGGTGGAGTTCAACCTCGGCGGCTCCTCGCGCATCCGCATCAAGGGCATTCAGCACTTCATGCTGATGAAGTTCGATCTGGGCCCGGTGACGGGACGGCGGGTGGAGCGGGCCACGTTGAGGCTGCGACCGGCAAGCGAGGAGCTGTGGCTGCGGACGGTGGGTGTGAGCACGGTGTCCTCGCCCTGGGAGGAAGGAACGAGCGGAGGGGCGGCCGAGCTCGGAGCGTGCTGCTTCGCGTACGCGGCCTATCCGGACCGCCGCTGGGCCGGGCCGCAGTCGGACTTCACCGACGTGGCCTTCGGCGTGGGCAACACGCTGGTCCAGTACACGGATATCCGCATGGCGGAGGATGGCTGGATCGAGGTGGACGTGGCGCCCGAGCTGGTACAGGCCATGATCTGCGGCGACTCCTACGGCCTGGTCCTCTCCGATGAGAAGGGCCAGACCGCGGCCAACAACGATGTGTACTCCCGGGAGCAGTCCGCCAGCAGGCCCTACCTCATGGTCGAGGTCTCAGAGGGGGAGACGGCAACCCCGGCGGCGCCGCGGAGCGTAACGGTTGAGGCGGCCCCGGACCTGGCGCATCTGAACGCGGGCGGACTGCGGATTCGGTTCACGGCGCCGGAAGGCGGGTTCACCTACACCGGGCACCTGGCGGTTGGCGAGGCAGGACAGGACCTGCCTCGCCATCTGATCCCCCACGCCAGGCCGGGTGAACAGCAGGTCATCGAGGCGCCTGACTTGCCCCCGGACGCGGCCTGCACGGTGACGCTGGCGGCCATCGACGCCTTC
Source organism: Armatimonadota bacterium (assembly GCA_016869015.1). Taxonomy (GTDB): domain Bacteria; phylum Armatimonadota; class Zipacnadia; order Zipacnadales; family VGFC01; genus VGFC01. Next base: position 4,788 of record VGFB01000182.1, on the reverse strand, counting down.
GGCAACCGCTCGGCAGAGGTGACGGCCCAGGGCCGGACCTCGGCGGCGCTGGAATGGGCGGAGCTGGGCCGGGCCGACCGGCCCGAACGGACACCCGCCCTGCGGACCGTGTTCGCGTGTCCGAGCACCGTGAAGGTCAGCCCGACGAGCTGGGCGATCCTGGAGGAGACCGGGGCCGAAGGCTACGGGGGCGTGTGGCTGGGGAAGCTGGTGCGCGGAGAGTCTCGGTACTGCCAGGACCGCGCGGCCCTGACCATCGGTCGGGGCGGGTTCGCGAGCTTCCAGGTGATAATGGCCGTGCCGGAGCAGCCGACCACGGCGCAGGTGCGCGTCACACCCTTCGCGTGCGACGCCGGGGAGACGCTCGGGGCGGGGGATGTGGAGCTCTTCCGCGTGTGGTACGTGAAGGACGGGGAGCACTACTACCCCGAGGTCGCCGTCCCGACGGACGGGGCCCTGGAGCTCCCCACAACCGACAACGCAGTGCCGCAGCAGCTCAACCAGGCCGTGTGGGTCGACCTGTACGTGCCCAAGGACGCGGCCGTCGGCGAGCATGCGGCGCAGGTCGAGGTGACGATCGGCGAGGAGACGACGACGCTGCCGATCGCGCTGGACGTGTCCGCGTACACGTACCCGGACGAGCTGAACTTCAACCTCGATCTCAACGGCTACGGCACCGTCGGCGATCCGTTCGGCCTGGATGACCGCACCGCAGAGTATCGGGCGCTGGAACGCGAGTACCACCGTCTCGCCCACAAGCATCGGGCGACGCTGGACCTCCTCGGCTACAGCCACTCGGGCAAGATCTCCTCGAACTACGCGCCGCCCGTTGAGGAGCGCGGCGCCGACACCCGCATCACCGACTGGAGCGCCTGGGACGAGCAGTTCGGGCCGTACCTCTCCGGGGAGGCGTTCGCCGATCTGCCGCGCGCGGGCGTGCCCGTGCACAACCTGTACCTGTGCCTGCACGAGGCCTGGCCGGCGCGGCCCGAGGGGCACTACGAGGCGCCGCCGGTCTCCAACGAGTATCCGCTAATGCTCGCCGAGCACGCGATGCGCGCGAAGCCCGTCGAGGAGGCTTTCAGCCCGGCCTACCAGGACGCGTTCCGCGCCGTCTCCCAACAGATCGCCGAGCGTTTCGCCCAGCGCGGGTGGACCCGGACGGACTTCCACTGCTACCAGAACAACAAGCACTACTACAAGGACCCGAGGCAGGGCGGGCGCGGCACGAGCTGGTGGTGCCTCGACGAGCCGATGTACCGGGATGACTGGCTGGCGCTGGAGTTCTTCGCGAGGCTGTTCAGGCAAGGCGTTGAGGGCGTCGACGGCCCGCGGATGGTCTACCGCGAGGACCTGTCGCGGCCGCAGTGGCAGCGGGACTGGCTGCGGGACGAGGTGGACCTGATGGTCCTCGGCGGGGAGCTCTTCCGGAAGCACCGCCGCTGCCTGCAGCTGCAGCGGGAGAACGGGGCAGCGATCTGGAACTACGGTGAGGGACACCCGATCGGCGCGCCCCATCTGACCGGCGCGGCGTGGGTCCTGCGCGCCTACCTCGCGGGCGCGGACGCGATGGTCCCGTGGAACAACATCGGCTCCGATGCAAGCTTCGAAAGGGCGGAGCCCACGGCGATCCTCTACCCCGGGAAGCGCTTCGGGATCGCGGGCCCGGTCGCCAGCCTGCGGCTGAAGGTCTGGCGCGATGCCGCGCAGGATGCCGAGTTGCTGATCGAGCTGGGGAAGCGCTTTGGCTGGAACCGCGAGCAACTCGCCGCCGCCCTCGCCTCGATGCGCGGCCTCGACCTGGGCGCCGACGCCGTCGCCCTCGAACCGTGGCGCGCCGCGGAGGGCCTCACGCCGGAGGACCTGGAGGCCGTCCGAACGTACATGCTAGCACTGCTGAGTCAGTGAGGCGGCGCCGGCCTCCGTCGCCGGGAGCACCGTCGGCGGTTGCCGTAGCTGACTGCCCACCGAGGTGGCTGCCCCGATGGGTCTTCTCGTCGCCCTCACGGTCTTCACCTGCACCCCCGCCTGGCCCGAGACGTACCGCTTCGACATGGGTTCGGAGACGAGCCCGGTGGCGGAGGGGTACGTGCGGGTGACGCCGGGCACGCTGCTCGCGGCGAACCCGGCCTTCGGCTGGACGCAACCGCCCCGGATGATCGTCTGGCGCAACGACCCCGCGAACCCGTATTTCGCCGTGCAGGACACCGGGCCCGAGTTCGCGCTGTACTCCGACGGCGTGCTGTCCATCGAGGAGAACACGTTCGTCTTCCTCGTGCGGCCCGGCCGGTATGCGGTGACGGCGGTGATCGGCGATCTGGCGCTGGGGGAGTGGCGGCCGGGGAACTCCATCTGGGCCAATGGCGCGCAAGTGGCGGGCAATGAGAGCACCGGCGGGACGGTGAAGGCCTTCGGCTTCCCGGTCGAGGCGGCCGAGGGGCGGATCGAGCTCCGCTTCCGCGCCGACAGCGTCCAGCAGTACGTCACGGTGATCGCGGTAACGGCCGAGCCGCTCGCCGAAGGCGAGGCGTGTCCGGTCACCGTGACGGAGCACCCCCCGGCGCCGATGGCCGCCGAGGACTACCGACGGAACTGGGAGCGATATGTCGCGCTGCTATTGACCGACTGGGAGACGGCGAAGGCCGAGCTTCGCGGGGAGGGGGTCGACCCGGAGGGTTGGCTGGTCCGCAATCGAGCCCTGAAGCTCGACCCCGACTACCGGGAGTACTTCGGCTTCGGGCTGGGGTCGGGCAGTTGGGAGCGGTTGGCGGAGAAGGCGGGGGGCATCGATCTGAGCGGCGCGTGCGCGGCTTTCGTGGAGATGGGCGTGGACGGCTTCACGACCGGCAGCCCGCTGGCGGTCCGGGAGTTGCCGATCGCCGGCCTGAAGCACGCGGTGGCCGTGGGCGGCGAGGGCTTTCCGCGCCCGGAGATCCCGGCGGCCGCCCGCAACCTGCTGCAGGGGCCCGACGGGGCGCTGAGCACCCGCGACGGCGTGTGGTCGAACTGCGCGTCGGAGGCGGTTGAGGCCTTCCGGGAATACTGGACCACCGCGGCGAAGGACGTCCTGGAGGCCGCCTCGTTCCTCGTGATCGATGAGCCGCGGGGGATGTGGTACTCGGGGACCTTCGGCGATCACAGCGCGGCCGCGCAGGAGGCCTTCAGGCGTTGGGCCGCCGAGCAGGGCCACACCGACCTGGCGCAGCGCGGGATTCCACCGCGCGGGCGGACCCTCGACTTCTACCGCTTCTATCAGTTCCGACTCGATTCCGTTCCCCGATTCGTACGGGCCGTGGCCCAGGGAACGCCGCTGGAGCCCGTTCCCCTGATGCCGGGCAACGGCAACGTCGGGCCCGAGCAGATGAACCACAACGGCTACTGGCCCCCGGCCGTCGCGCGCCACGGCATGATCTCGGCCTCCTGGGCCTATGACTCGCCCGCCTCGTGCAAGATGTACGCCGAGACCGTCCGCATGGCCGGCGAGTTCGGCGGCCGGAGCTGCATCGTGCCGCCCCTCTACCCCGAGCAGCAGACGCCGGTCCAGGCCCTGCCGATGCACACCGCCTGCCTCAGCGCGCTGAGCGACACGACCTGCCCGTGGCACTTCCGCGGTCCGACGGATGGGCCGGATCGCGCGGCGTGGATGAAGACGGTCTTCCTCAGCGCGCGGCTCGCCCATGGCCTCACCGGGCTGCAACACACGCCACCCCTCTACGTGTGGTGCCCCGAGTCGATCGTGTACAGCGACCTGGTGGACCTGACGCGCGCTGAGGCCGAGCACTGGACCAAGACGTGGCAGTGCCTCTTCGACGCGAACCTCGACTACGCGGTGACCAACACCCTCGACCTGCCGGAGGGCTCGACAGTGCTCTGGTCGTGCGCGCGGCCGGTGCTGAACGAGGAGGAGTGGGGGCGCTTGGAGGGCTTCATCGAGCGCGGCGGTCGGTTGGTCTGCACCTTCACCGCGACACCGGAGGACCCGGCCGGGGCTCCCCTGCCCAGGTGGGAGGGGATGAAGGAGCGCGTGACCTACGCGGAACTGGCGCCGGAGGCCATCGCGTCCCTTGGCGGGCCGCGGAACTGGGAGACGGGCGAGCCGGCCATAAAGACGTATCTCTACCGCCGCGGCGGTACGACCGTCCACCTCCTGAACAACACCGATCTCACGCAGCCCGCTACCGTGCAGCTACCGTTCCGGGTCGAGGACCTCTACACCGGGGAACGTCGGGAGCGCGGAGCGGCGATCACCGTGCGCTCCGGGCGGTACGCGCTGCTGGAGGAGCGCGCGCGCTGAGGCCACCGTCAGGGCAGCTCATCCATGCCGTACGGCAACACGAAGCTCACGGCTTGGGAGTCGGATCCGAGCACGGCCTGCAGCACCTCCCACACCATCCCCTGCTTCTCCGTCTCGCTCTTGCCGTCGAAGAGGTCCGAGACGATCTTCACGTGCACCCGCCCCTCCCAGCCCCTCTCGGTCTTGATCGCCGCCCCCGGGAAGCCTCTCTGCAGGGCAGCGACGACCGCGGGGGCCAGTGCGTTGTAGTCGAACGATTGAACGACCATCGTGGGTCCCTCCTCACTCGGGTTGGTCGTTGAACGGCAGGCGTGCTCGCACCCAATGGAAAACGGTACCGCACGCCCCCACGAAAGCCTCCACGCGCGTTCTGTCGGTCATGGGGCGCGGCTGATAGCGGGTGTTGTAGTCCCATTTCGCACAGTCACTCCAGGCCGCATTGGCCAGGGCGTCCTGTTCCAGTTGGGGGCCCAGCCCGGACGCCGCCAGCAGCC
>VGFB01000181.1 GCA_016869015.1 Armatimonadota bacterium | reverse complement strand
CCGCCAGCATCTCCGCGGACAGCTCGTCCGGGTAGTGCCCCCGGTACACGATGCGGATGACGCCCGCATTGATGAGCATCTTGGCGCACAACGAGCAGGGGAAGTTCGTGACGTACAGCGTGGAGCGGGTGGTCTCGACCCCGTGAAGCGCGGCCTGAATGATGGCGTTCTGCTCGGCATGCAGTGCCCGACACAACTCATGGCGCTGGCCCGAGGGGACGCCCATCTGCTCCCGGTAGCACCCCCCGAGCTCCGCGCAATGCCGCAGGCCGCGCGGCGGCCCGTTGTACCCGGTGGCCAGAATCCGCCGGTCGCGGACCAGGATCGCTCCCACGCTCCGCCGCAGACACGTGGCCCGCCGCGCCACCACATCGCAGATCTCGCAGAAGTACTCATCCCAGGACGGTCGCGGCCCAGGGCCGGCGTGGCAGCCGTCGCTCATGAGCCGCATTCCCGCTCCGCCGACGCGATCCTCTTGCGGCGGCGCTGATGACGAACCTGAGGGCTGGGAGCTGCGCCCAGGAACGCGTCCACCAGCAGCCGGGCCACCTCCGGACCGACCGTGCGCCCCCCGAGCGTGAGGATGTTCGCCCCGTTGTGCTCCCGGGCCATGCGGGCGGAGAAGCAGTCCGCGGCATTGGCGGCGTACGCCCCCCGCACCTTGTTCGCGGCAATGGCCATCCCGATCCCCGTGCCGCAGGCGAGGACGCCCAGGTCCGCCTCGCCGCCCGTCACGGCGCGCGCGACAGCGAAAGCGTAGTCCGGGTAGTCCGAGCTCTCCGCCGACTCGGGGCCGAGGTCCAGCACTTCATGCCGCCCGCGCCGGACCGCATCGATGATCGTGTCCCGCAGGGGCCAGCCGCCGTGGTCGCACGCGAACGCGATCTTCATCGTTTCGTAGCCTGCCAGGGTGCTTGGGATCGCCGCGTCGGGGTCGCTGTACCAAGGGAGAGGCGGCCCTCGACCCTTGGCCGGATGAGCAGCGCCTCGAGACGGGGAGACGACTCGAACGACGAGGCCCGCGCCGCCGTCCGCACCGGGCCTCGACCCAGGCCCCAGGAGCAGGAGCGCTCCACCCTCACGCTTGCGCCTTGCCCTCGTCCGCGGCCTTCGGCAGCCGGACGCTGAACGTCGAGCCCTCATCGACGACGCTGTGCGCCAGCCACACGTCCCCCGCCTCGCCGGAGCCGTCCTTGTGGGCCTGAGCCAGCGCCTTCACCAGGTACAGACCGATGCCGGTCCCCTTCACCGAACGGTGGTCCACATCATCGTCGACCATGTGGAACCGCTCGAAGATCCTCTCCCGATGGCGTTCGGGGATGCCCAAACCCTGGTCGCTCACGTCGATCCGGATGGTCTTGCCTTCGTCGAAGAGCGCGACCGTGACCTCCCCGCCGTCCGGCGAGTACTTGATCGCGTTCCCCAGCAAGTTGTCCAGGATCTGCTCGATCTTGTCCTGGTCGCCGATGATCTCCGGGAAACCCTCCGGCGCCTCCAGCTTCAGCCGGTGCCGGTCCGTGTACGACTGCTGCGCTGCCAGGATCCGCTCGCACACGGGCACCAGGAAGACCTTCGTGAGGTGCAGGTCCAGTGAGCGACCGGACTCGATGCGCGAGATGTTCAGCAGGTCGCTGATCAGTCGGGTCAGGCGATCACACTGCTGGTCGATGATCTCGTAGAACTCGCGTCGCGTCGCGTCGTCGAAGTACCCCTCCTCGTCCTCCAGAAGCGTCGCGATGAACCCCTTAATCGAGGTGAGCGGCGTCCGCAACTCGTGCGAGACCGTGGACACAAAGGCAGTCTTCATGCGCTCCACGTTGCGGATGTCGGTGATGTCGTTGAGGATCGCCACGACGTGCTGCACGACGCCGTTGTCCCCCCGCATCACGCTCGCCTGGGCCTGGAAGTGGCGGGCTTCCCGCCCCTCACCCAGGGAGATCTCTCGACTGACCTCCTCCTTCGACTCCAGCGCGTCGTTCAGGATCGCCTTGATCCGCTCATCCACAATCGCTTCCTGAAACGGGCGGCCGACGAGGTCAACCGCGGCGCTCCCCAGAGCCGTCGACGCGGCGCTGTTGACCAGCCGGATCTCGCCCTCCCCGTTGACCGCCACCACGCCCGCCTTGATGCTCTGAAGGGTCTCCTCCAGTTCCTCCTTCTCCTCGCTCAACTGAATGTAGAGCTGAGCGTTGGAGACGATCGCCGCGCACTGCTCCGCCAGCATCTGCAGCAAGCGCACGTCCTCTTCGTTGAAGTCCATCCCCATGCGCTTGTTGAAGACGTGCATCACGCCGATCGTGCGCTGCTCGACGACCTTGTCCTCCTCGTCCCTCTTCTTGATGATCAGCGGGACCGTCACGCCGTTGCGCACGTTGAGGAACGCCACGTTGTCCTTGATCGTCCGCTCGTCGCGTACGGCGTCGTTGAACACCACCGGAGTGCCCTCGCGGAACACCAGCCCGGTCACGCCCTCGGTCGCCTTCACCCGCAGGAACTTCACCTGCTCCGCCGTCAGCCCCAGGGCCGGGGGCAACACCGTCAGCTCGCCGTCCTCCGGCGAGTAGAGCATGATCGCGGCCTTCTCGGCCTGGCTGATCATGGCGACCTTGCGGATGAAGCGCTGGAGCGTCTCGTGCAGCTTCGGCTTCGTGACGATGACTTGCGGCATCTCGGCCATCGTCGTGGCCGTGCTCAGCTGGGCCTCCATGCCCTTGATCTTACGCTGCAGCTCGGCGACCACGATCTTGTAGCGCTCTAACTCCTTGCGCATGTCGCCCGGGCCTGAGCCGTCCTGCGGCGGTCGAGTGTCGTCAGCCATCGCGCCGTTTCGGCCTCCCACGCTGTTCGGGGTGCCGCGATCGCCGGCCCCCGCGTTGCCGGTGTTCGTCGCCCCGGCCGGGGATCAGCGGCGGAGAGTGTGCGGTCTGCCGTCGTGCCCCCGGCGGCCTGCCGGCGGCCTCGACACGGACAGGCAGCACAGGAGGCGGCCGAAGGGCCGCCTCCCGCGCCAGTCATCCGCAATCATCGCAGATCAGGCGTCGATCCGCGACGCCATGCGGTCCGCATGGGCGGGGCCTTCCCCGCGGAACCCGTCTAGTCCGACTCCAACGCTCGAGCTTGATCCAACTCCTCGAACAGACGCGCGCTCTCCCGAGCCGCATCATCGAGGACGCTCGGATCCGCCCACCAGTAGTTCGCCGGTGCGGCCTGGATGGCCTCCACCAACCAGGTGTCGCCGGAGCGGCGGAACATGTACTCCATCGTCGCCCGACGCTCTTGCCCGTCGTCGCGGACCCGGAACGAGTGCTCCGCAACGGCCCACACCAGTCCCGGCTCCATCTGCTCGGTCTGCACGAACCGGAAGTCGCTCTCCGTCTGGGCATCCAGAGCCTCGACGACGAGGTCCAGCAGCACGGGCGGCGCCAACACCCACCGCTCCTCCCGCTCCCAGTCGTGCTGGATCGCCACGGGAGTGTCCGGACTCAAGTGCGCCTGGAAGAGCTCGATCCTTCCCGTGCTCCAGGCGACCGCCACATCCGTCAGCGCCGTCTGGAGTTCCGCGTCGATCCACGGCGCACCTTCTGCAGGCGGTGCGTAGCCGACCGAGTCGTCGTAACCGTAGTGGTAGTAGTGGTGCACGACCGTGGTCTGCGGTTCCGGCCACCAGTAGTTGCCCCACCACCAGGGGTCGTACCAGCCCGTGCCCCATCCGCCGTAGATGTAGTACCCCGGGACCGACCGGTAGTAGTAGTGCCGGTACCGGGGGCTCCAACGGATCGGGCACGGCGGGCGGTCGTCGTCCCACGCCCGGTAGCTGACTCGGCCCGTCTTCGGGGGCCGCCACGAGTCGTGTCCGCCACCCGGCTTGGGGAAGTAGCCGTGGCCATGGCCGCCTCCGGAACCGTGGCCCGGAGGGAGAGGCTCCTTATCCGACGGAGGCCGCGGGGACACCTGGCCGCCCTTCGGAGGAGTCCACGGCCCCCCCCCCGGCGGCGAAGGGTCCTTGTCGCCCCCTGGCGAGGGCTTCCACCCGGGAGCCGGTGAGGGGTCCTTGCCGCCCGGAGACGGGCTCACCCAGCCGCTGCCTGTCCCCGGACCGCTGGGAGGCGGCGGCTTCGTCCCGTAGGAGCCCCCGGAGCTAGACCGAGGACCGAAGAACCCGCCCGATCCCGACGGCTCCGGCGTCTTGAGGCCGCCGCTCGATCCGCCGCCCCACACGCCCCGCGACCCGCTGCTGGGCGGGCTGACCGGCTTGGGTGCCGAGGCCTCCGCCCGCCGAGGGGTCGGGCTCGACCACCCTCCGCTCGAGCCGAAGCCGCTGCCTCCCGCCGACGGCGTGCGCGGGGCGGGAGCGACGGTTCGACCCGCGGACGGGGCGCTGCGAGGCACCTGGTAGCTGCTCCGCGGCGCTCCCCCACCGTTGCCGAAGCCGGGGGAGGTGGCCTTCACGCCTCCCCCTCGACTCGGGGAGCCCGTGCTCGGCGCGCCGGAACCACTGGCGTGACTGGAGGAACTGGAGCTGCCGGCGCTCTTGGCTCCGCCCCCGCCGCCGGAGGAAGCGCGCGATGAGGTCTTCCCCGAGGAGCCGCCGCCGCTCCCCGAGGGCGACGAGGACGCGCTCTTGCCCCCTCCTCCTCCGCCGCCGCCCTTGCCGCTCTTGCCGCCCGCGAGCGCAGGAGCCGCGACTACAAGGGCGACCGCCAACAGCAAGGGCGCCACATACTTAACGCCGCCAAGGAGAGAACGTGCTTGGGTGATCCGTCTGGTAGTCATGGGGACACACTCCCTTCTTCCGGGCCTGGTCCTGTTGGGCGACAGCCGAGGCTGTCGTTGGGGGAGCCCGCCGGACTCAGTGCCCCGGGGCGGGAGTGTCGGTTGGTTGAATGACTCGGGCGTGCGTAACACAGCACTGGCCGGGTCCTACTTGCGCCGCTTCTTCCTCCGCTTCGGGTCCCGGTTCCGCTTCAGGTCCACGAGGCGCTTCTCGCTGTGCTTCATGAACGCGGACAGCCGCTCCTCGAAGGACTCCGGGCCCCGAGACTGATCAGAGCGGCGAGGTTGCGGTTCTACGGGGCGGATCGGCTCCCGGGTCTCGGCTTGCTTCACCGACAGCTGCAGCCGACCCCGGTCATCGGTCCCGAGAACCTTGACCTTCGCCGAATCGCCCTCCTCGAAATAGTCGCCCACATCCCGCACGAAGGCGTCCGCGATCTCCGAGATGTGGACCAACCCCTGCTTGCCCTCCCCCACCTCCACAATGACACCGAACTTCACGACCTTGACGACCTTGCCCTCGACGACATCTCCAGGCGCGACTGGCATACTCCCAAGCCGCCTCCTGCGGGCCGACGCCAACAGCACGAACGAGGCCGGAATCAGCGCATTCTCGCACGCAACTCGTTGGCATTATATAGTATGCCCACCGGGGTGTCAAGCTACACCACCCCGTCCGCACGGCCGCGCCCGGCGGAGGAAAAGGCCGAGTTCTGGGCCTTATGGTCCGCTCGGCGTCGGCGGGGCCGGCTCCGCATCCACGGCGCTGAGAGCCCCCGCCTGATACCGCTTCAGGTTCGTCAGGATGTTCTCATACTCCAGCACGAGCCCCCCCAGCGGGTCCCGCTCGGGAGCGACTCGGTACACGCCGAACTCCCCCAGCTGAACGTAGCGGTCCGAGCCATGGCTGGACAGGACATTCAGCCGCACCCACCGCGCCTCCGCCGCCGGGAAGCGCAGGAGGCGCGGCCCCGGCTCCGCGTCCAGCTCCCAGCGGCCCAGCGCCTTCCACGGCCCGTCCTGGCCCTCGATGGAGGTCGAGAGCTCGATCTCCCGAGCCCCCCGCATCATCCCCCACGGATCCCGCGTCCGCGTGTCGACGACGGCCGCGTCGATCACGGTCGGCCCCTCACCCGCGACCTGGAAGACCACCCACTCCGGCGCCGACTCGGACGGTGCCGCATCCGACGACCAGCCGAAGGAAGCGTGTTGGGGCTCCTCGTTCGGGGTGGAGATCAGTCCGTCGATGAGGTTCGCGGCGCGCCACTGGGGCAGAACCGCCGCCTCTCCGCCCTCGGCCCGTGCGCCGGCGTCCGTGGCCTCGCTGGAGGCCGCAACAACCCCTCCCCCCCGCGCCTGCGCGAGCAGGCTCTCACCGTAGGGAGGGATGTCGCTGGAGAAGCCGGCGCCCCTCGTGCCGACCCCCAGGGCGTACTGTCGCAGGCGGCCCAACTCCCGCTCCATCTCCGTAATGATGCGGGTCAGCTCATCATCGCCCACCAGCGCTTCGTAGATCTCGAGCTCCCCAACGCTCACCCGCGCATTCGAGCCCTGGTTCGTCGTAACCACGAACCGCACATACCGCGCCAGCACCGGGGTCGACAGGGTGAAGGTCTGAGGGGTCGGGTGGTTGATGACCTCGAAGTTCCCGACCGATTCCCACGGGCCCTCCTCCGTCGTCAGCGAGACCTCGATGCGGAAGTTCCTGATCCAGCGCCGGATGATCTCCGGATCATTGGTGCGCGGGTCCACCCGCACGCCCCCGATCAGCCGCGGCTTGTCCTGAGCGAAGGCCATAACGACCCAGTGCGGGCTGCGCTGGCTGGGCGGCGTCTCCGTGGCCCAGCCGTACGAGTCGGCCGGCACGATCGGCCCCTCGACGCGCTTGCCGTCGATGATGTTCTCCTTGCGCCACTCGCGCAGCACCTTGCCCCGCTCCCGCGCTTCGCTTGAGGCACTGACCACACGGCCGCCGTTGTCGGCCGCAGCGACGTTCACGGCGCCGAGCACTATCTCGTCGGCCCGGCAGCACGCGACCGTGGCGACGAGAAGGGAAGTCAGCGCCGCGACTCGTGACAGTTGACGCATGATAGCCTGGTCTCCCTGCTTCCTGAGGTGACGAACACGGCCATCCGCCGTCGCCGTCCGCCGTTGCCGTCCGTGCCCGCGGGTCGCCTGACCCGCGCCGTCGCCGTGCGAGTCGCCGTCGTAGGACGGAGCGCTGCTCCGTCACCGTCGCCGTTCCCTGGAGCGCGGACGCCCTCGTCCGCTGGCCAGGCTCGTGGTGGCCTCGGTGTGGCGGCCGTCGCCGTTCTCCCCTCTCCCTTCAGGAGAGGGGCCGGGGGTGAGGCCTCCACCGCGCCGTCCGCCGTCGCCGTCCGCCCGAAGGGCCGCTTAGTGCCCTGTCAGCCGTGAAGCCTTCGGTCGTCGTGGGTCGGCTCACTAGAGCCGACAGAGCCTTCAGGTCGATGCCGGACGGCGTCGGCTCTGGTGAGCCGACCCACGACGGCAAACGGCAACCACAAGAACCACGGCTGACAGACCACTAGTCTGTAGTTCAGCACTTCAGGCGGCTGCTGGCAGGTCTGCAGGGCCATCAACAGGCGGCAGCCCGGCGTTTTTCGCGGTCGGGTCGATAGGGTGATCGGTCTGAAAAGCGA
>VGFB01000180.1 GCA_016869015.1 Armatimonadota bacterium | reverse complement strand
GCCTCGACCTTCTCGATCTGGCCGACCTGGGAGATCTCATCGGAGATGCCCAGGATCAGGCGGCCGCCGAACATGTCCATCACACGCTTCGTGAAGTCGAGGACGAAACCGGTTGAGTAGGACGGCAGGAAGAAGATCGCCGGGATGAGGTCCAGGAGCGTCATGTCGCCGGTGTGCTCCTGGATCATCTCCAGCGTCATGTCGCACTGCGGCTCGGGGGTCAGCGACTCCACGGAGTCGAGCCCGCTGTCCTTGAGGTAGGGGAGAATCTGCCGCGAGTTGCCGTCCCAGTGGCTGTGCACGAACCGGTTCGCCGCGTGGAGGCGCTCGGAGATGCGCTGCCAGCGCGGCAGGCAGTACTTCTTCAGGATCGGCGGGGGCGTGAACTCGTTGGTGGTGTGATCGCCGAGGTTGTGGATGCGACAGGGCAGCTCCAGCGCGGCATCGATCTGCCGGTCGTCCCGCCGGTCGCAGGCCTCCAGGTACGCCTCCACGACATCCGGCGCGTCCGTCAGCAGGTAGTAGCAGGCCGGCAGGCCGGTCCAGGTCTTGATGAGGTCCGTGAATCCCGAGCTGTTCAGGAAGACCGTCGGCTCGCCCCGAGTCCCCATCCGCTCCTCGGCGGCCCGGAAGGCCTCCACGTTCGCTCGGTACTGCGTCCGCTCCACGATGTCGATCAGCACCTTCAGGTCCGCGGGCGTCTGCACCGGCCAGCCGTGAATGCGCCGGTTCTTCAGCTTCTCGCCCTCCCAGATGTCCTGGTAGACCCGCGTGATCGTCCCGCGGGGCGTGGTGAGGGTCTCCACGTACTTGTCGCCCTGCTGCTCGGCGGTGCGGATCACGTCCGCCGGCTCCTCGTAGCCCTCGATCCCCGCGGAGGCCGCATAGCGGACCGAGCAGTGGAGCGTGTCGTAGATGCCCCAGTAGTCGAGGCCCCGGTAGCGCTCCGGCAGCGTGCCCTCGGCGGCGTGATGGTGAATCCACGTCTCCAGCCTCGGCTGCCAGAGCACCTGGTCGGTCCGCTTCTCGAAGATGGCGAGGTTCAGTTCGCGGCGGGTCACGGCCGGGGCCCTCCTTGGCGGAAGTGAGTGCGACCGGCCTGTTCGTGGGAGCTCCGGGCGGGACCTCTCCCGCGCCTTGCCCGTAGGGCGTCCGTGTGGTATCCTGCGGGCGCGATGCCCAAGACCATCGTCGTCATGCCCGCGTACAACGCCGAAGCCACGCTCGAAGCGACGTATCGGGACATCCCCGGCGGGAGCGTGGACGAGGTGATCCTGGTCGACGACGCCAGCCGCGACAACACCGTGGCTCTGGCCCGCGACCTGGGCATCACCGTCATCGAGCACGAGCGCAACCAGGGCTACGGCGCGAATCAGAAGACGTGCTACCGCGCAGCTCTGGAGCGGGACCCCGATGTCGTCATCATGGTCCACCCGGACTACCAGTACGACGCGCGGCTGGTTCCGGTGTTCGTGGAGTTCCTCGAGCTAGGGATCTGCGATGTGCTCCTCGGCTCGCGCATTCGCACGCGCCGCGAGGCCCTGCGGGGCGGGATGCCCCCGTACAAGTACCTGGCGAACCGCGTGCTGACGACCTTCGAGAACATCGCTCTCGGGCAGAACCTGGGCGACTTCCACTCGGGCTTCCGGGGCTACACCGCGCAGGTGCTCAAGACGATCCCCTGGCAGCGGAACTCCGATGACTTCGTGTTCGATTCGCAGTTCCTCGTGCAGGCGGTGCACTTCGGGTTTCGCATGGGCGACGTGCCGGTGCCCGTGCGCTACTTCAGCGAGGCCTCGTCCATTGACTTCCCGCGCAGCGTGAAGTACGGTCTCCAGACGGTGTGGGCGGTCGGCCAGTATGCCCTGCAGAAGAGCCGGTTGTTCCGTTTCGGGCTGTTCGAGGCGAAGGAGGCTCCACCCGGGTGAACGAGCCGGTCGCGGCGCCGGAGGCCGGAGCGCCTGCGGCGCGCCTTGAGCGCCGCGGGTTGGTCGCGATCCTGGCGACCTTCACCGCGCTGTCCCTGGCGTACCAGGTCGTCATCCCCCTGGGTTACGGTCCCGACGAGCCCCGACACTATGCCTATGTGAAGCTCCTGATGGAGCGCCGGGTCCTCCCGCGGACGTACCCGGACGGCCGGGAACGCGGAGGGGCCATCGCCGTCCACCCGCCGCTCTACTACGCCGCCTTGGGGGGCCTGTACTACCCGGCCAAGGCGTTGGGCGGCCCCTGGGCGGCGGAGCGACTGTTCCGGCTACTGTCGACGGCCCTGGGCCTTGGCGCGTTGCTGTGCACATGGCGGATTGCGCGTCGAGCACTGCCTGGCGGTCCTGGGCTCCCGCTCCTGATCACGGCGCTCACGGCCTTCACTCCCCACTTCCTGATGGACCAGTCGATCATCAACAACGACGCGGCGGCGAACTGCGCGTGCCCGCTGTTCGTGGGGTTCGTGCTGGCCCGACGCGAACGCGGTTGGCGGTTGGCCGACGCGGCCTACTGTGGGGCGCTGCTGGGCCTGTTTGCCCTCCTCAAGGGGCAACTGCTCGCCTGTCTGCCGCCCGTGTTCCTGGCGGTGCTCGCCTGGGACCATGGCCGCGGCTTCTGGCGACGGGGGGCGTTCTGGGCTCGTGCGGGCGTCGGCGTGGGCCTCCTGGGGCTGCTGGCGGGCTGGTGGTACGTCCGCAACCTGGCCCTGTACGGTCAGATCACGTACCTCCCCACGAACTACCGAGGCATTCCCGTGGGGATGCCGTTTGTGGATGCGTGGGTCGAGGGGATCATCCCGAGCCTGGCCTTACGGGCCGTGGTGGGCCTGTTCCAGAGCGTCTGGGCGCAGATCGGGTGGTTCCCGGAGGTGACGGCCGGATCGCTGTACGGGCTCCTCGGGCTGTTGTGGGCCGGGGCGTTGGTCGGATGGGCGCTCCTGCTCCACCGTCGGCGCAGCGGTCACGGCGTTGAGGCGCTGGGCGCGGCCCGGGAACTCGTGGCGGTCTTCCTGACCTTCGCGGTCACCTATGCCGTGGTCTTCTACATCGCGATCTTCCAGCATGTCGGCTGGTACCAGGGAGGGCGGTACCTGCTGGTCGGGCTGAGCGGGCTGACCACGTGGCTGGCGGTCGGTTGGCGGGCGGTGGTTCCGGGGCGGTGGCGCGTCGCGGGATCGGTGGCGGTGTTGGTCCTGCTGTTGCTGCTCAATGCCGTCAGCCTCTGGAACCTCCTGACCTACCTCAACCCGACCCATGCGCCCGGCGTGGGCTTCTGGACGCCGATCCAAGGCCTGTAGACTGCGCCCGTCGCGGGTCGTTTTGACACCTCCCGGCAAACCCGCTATAATCCGCCCGTCAGTCGCCCGGGAGCAGGGGCGCCCGGGCGACTGTCTTCACGTCCTCTGGGAGGGGGATTCACCGCGTGGCGGAGATTCGGCTCGCGCTCATCAGCGCGTATGACAAGGCGGGCCTCGACGAGCTCGTGCGGGGTCTGGCCGAGTTCGGCGTGCGGATCCTGTCCACCGGGGGCACGCTGAAGGCCATCCGCGAGGCGGGCGTCGAGGCGACTCCCGTCGAGGAGCACACCGGCTTCCCCGAGATGATGGATGGCCGGGTGAAGACGCTTCACCCGAAGATCCACGGCGGCCTGCTGTGCCTGCGGTCGAACCCCGACCACATGGCTCAGGCCGAGCAGCACGGGATCGAGATGATCGACCTCGTGGTCTGCAATCTCTATCCCTTCGAGGCGACCATTGCCAGGCCCGGCGTCACCACCGAGGAGGCCGTCGAGCAGATCGACATCGGCGGCCCGTCGATGATTCGCTCCTCGGCCAAGAACTTCGCCTCGGTGGCGGTCATCTGCAACCCGGCGCGCTACGCGCAGGTCCTCGCGGAGATGCGCGCCCACGACGGCGAGATCACTCCCGACCTCCGCCGCCAACTCGCGCTCGAGGCCTTCAAGCACACCGCCCAGTACGACGCGGCGATCGCGGGCTACCTTGCGAAGCAGGTCGCCGGCGAAGCCGATTCCGTGTTTCCGCCGTTGTTCACGCCCTGGTACGAGAAGGTCGGCGGCGACCTGCGCTACGGCGAGAACCCGCACCAGGCCGGCGCGCTGTACCGCGACGTGCGCGCGACCGAGGTCGGTCTCGCCGGGGCGACGCAGCACCAGGGCAAAGAGCTGTCCTTCAACAACCTGCTGGACGCTTCGGCGGCGCTGAAGGCCGCGCGCGACTTCGAGGCGCCGACGGCGATCATCATCAAGCACCTGAACCCCTGTGGCGCGGCGTCCGCGGCGACCCTGGCCGAGGCCTACGCCGACGCGTGGGTCTGCGACCCCGTCTCGGCGTTTGGCTCGGTGATGGCCTTCAACCGCGTCATGGACCAGGCCACGGCCGACATGATCGGCAATGACGACTACCTCCGCGACGTGATCGTGCCCCGCTACCGGGAAGAGACCGGCGACGAGGAGTCCACGGTGCTCTCGGCCTTCCCCGAAGTCGTCATCGCCCCCGGCTACGAGCCCGCGGCCCTGGAGTCACTGAAGCGCATCAAGAACCTCCGCGTGCTGGAGGTCCCGGACTTCAGCGGCCCTCCTCCGGGGACGTGCGACTACGACTTGCGGAAGGTCCCCGGCGGGCTGCTCCTCCAGGACGAGGACACGGGCCTCGCCGTGGGGGACGGGCTCCGAATCGTCACCGAGACGCAGCCGACCGCCGAGGAGCTGGAATCGCTCCTGTTCGCGGATCGCATCGCCAAACACATCAAGAGCAACACGATCGTCCTCGTGAAGGGGACGCGGACTGTCGGTGTGGGCGCGGGCCAGATGAGCCGCGTCGATTCGGCTCTGATCGCCGCCCGCAAGGCGGGGGCGAGGGCCAAGGGCTGTGTCATGGCCTCGGACGCGATGTTCCCCGCACGCGACGGGCTGGACGCCGCCGCCGGCGCCACCGGGGCCGTGGCCGTCATCCAGCCCGGCGGCTCGGTTCGCGATCCGGAGGTCATCCAAGCCGCCGACGAGCACGGCATCGCGATGGTCCTCACCGGGATGCGCCACTTCAGACACTGACGGCCGGAGCCGCGGAGCTGCGGACTTGCGGAGTTGCGGAGAACGGCCACGCCTGACGACTGCGTCGGCAGGCCGGCGACGGGTCGTGGGCCGGTGGTGTGTCGTTCTCCGCAACTCCGCAACTCCGTAGGTCCGCGCGTCCCGCCGTTCCGGAGGCTCAGCACCATGATGAACGCCACGCTGCTGCAGGCGGACCATGAGGTCGCCCGCCTGATCGACCGCGAGCTCGAGCGTCAGCAGACGACGCTCATGATGATCCCCTCGGAGAACTACGCGAGCCGCGCGGTCATGGCCGCCGCCGGCAGCGTCCTCACCAACAAGTACGCCGAGGGCTACCCCGGCAAGCGCTACTATAACGGCTGCGACAACTACGACGCCATCGAGCAGCTCGCCATTGACCGGGCCAAGGAGCTCTTCCGCGCCGAGCACGCCAACGTGCAGCTCGTCACCGGCACCCAGGCCAACATGGCGGCCTACTTCGCGCTGCTGGAGAAGGGCGACCGCATCCTCGCCATGCGCCTGGACCACGGCGGGCACCTCAGCCACGGGCGCTCGAACAACTTCTCGGGCGTCTGGTATGAGCCGCACTTTTACGGCGTCGACCCCGACACCGAGCGGATCGACTATGACAACGTGCTCGCGGTGGCCAAGGAAGTGCGCCCCAAACTGATCGTCACGGGCGCCAGCGCGTACCCGCGCATCATCGACTTCAAGCGGTTCCGCGAGATCGCCGACGAGGTGGGCGCATACCTGCTGGCGGACATCGCGCACATCGTGGGCCTCGTCGCGGCGGGCTCGCACCCCGATCCCGTGCCGCTGTGCGAGGTCGTGACCTCCACCACCCACAAGACCCTCCGGGGCCCGCGCGGCGCGCTGATTCTCTGCCGCGCCGACCGGGCGGCCAAGATCGATGAGTCGGTCTTCCCGGGCATCCAGGCCGGGCCCCTGATGCACATCGTCGCGGCCAAGGCCGTCGCCTTCAAGGAGGCCCAGTCCTTCGGCTTTCGCGAGTACCAGCGGCAGATCATCCGCAACGCGCAGGCCCTCGCGCAGTCGCTGATGGAGGAGGGCTTCGAGCTCGTCAGCGGCGGCACCGATAACCACCTGATGCTCGTGAAGCTGCTGGGCAAGGGCATCAGCGGGCGCGACGCAGCGAACCTGCTGGAGCAGGCCGGGATCGTGCTGAACAAGAACACGATCCCCAACGACCCGCTCTCGCCCGCCGAGACCAGCGGCATCCGTCCCGGCACCCCGGCGCTCACTACCCGCGGGATGCGGGAGCAGGAGATGCACCGGATCGGGAAGCTGATTGCGCGAGTCATCGCCGATAGGGGCGAGCACGAGGAGGTCGTCGAGGGCGTCCGCCAGGAGGTCCTCGAGCTCTGCGACGCCTTCCCGATCTACCATGACATCATCTGACCTGAGGCGGGCCGGCACGAAGGGCCGAAGGGGGAGCGTGTCGTGCTGCGACTGGTGATCCTCCTTGTCCTGTTGCTTCCGGCTCTGGCCTCAGCCTCGACGTGCACCGTCGATATCGGCGGCGCGCTGGACGAGCTGTTCATCGGCTCCGGCTGGTACGGCCGCGAGGGCCCGTACCCCCAGTTCGGACCCATCTGGCATGACACCCTCTGCCGGTGGGCGCAGCAGGGCGCCGAGGTCCGTATTCCCCTCTTCCCGGGCGTTGCCAACACTTTCCGAATGCGTGCTGAGGTGCGCGGCGACGCAACGCAGCAGGTGCGTTGGTTCCTCGACGGGCGGCCGTTTGCGGAGTCTGCGCTGAGCGGCGACCTGCTGTACTCCGTCGAGGTCCCCGCGGCGCTCGTCGGGGAGGCCAAGTGGGGCGTCCTCCGCCTCGAGACCCAGACCGCAAGCCCCGTCGCGGGCGATGCGCGCGACCTGAGGGTGGCGGTGGACTGGATCGAGGTCAGCGCCGATGCCCCGGCGCGCGCCTTCCTGTCCGAGGCCCTCGCCGAGCGGGGCGTGGCTCTCGGAAACGTCTCTCGCGACGCGGCCCCCGCCCGCTGGCGGTTCCGGTACGACCCCAACAACGCGGGCGACACCCACGCGTCTCAGCGCTTCAACGAGCTGACCTACGACGACAGCGCCTTCACGCTCGTGCGGACGGCGTACCTGCCCTTGATGCGACGCGGCGACGCCGCCTGGTACCGCGCCTCGGTGCTGGTGGAGGGGAAGCTCGGCGAGGTGCGCCGCGCCCTCGAGCTGCCCGGCGAGGGCCTTGCGGACGGCGGGCGCCGCGAGGTGTGGGTCAACGGGACGGTGCTGTCCTCCGAGGACGCGGAGGAGCAGCCCCTGCCTGCGCGAGTGGCCGCTCGCCTCGGCGACGGGCTGAACGTCCTCGTGGTGAAGCTCATGCAGGGCCCGCTA
>VGFB01000179.1 GCA_016869015.1 Armatimonadota bacterium | reverse complement strand
CGGGCCAGCAAGAACGTGCGGCTCACCCTCCCGCCGGGTGGGCACTGATGGGACGTATCGGCTGTCGCGTGGTCCATCTCGATGAGGTTACGTCTACCATCGATGTGGCCCGGCGCCTGGCCGAGGAGGGCGCCGCGCACGGGACGGTGGTGCGTGCCGAGCGGCAGACCTCCGGCCGCGGGCGGCGAGGCCGGGTGTGGACCACGATCCCGGGCAAGTCGCTGGCGATGACGACCATCCTGCGGGACCTGCCTGCGCCTGACCGCCTTGGTCTTGCCGGCATGGCGGCCGCCCTCGGCGTAGTCCTGGCCGCGGACTCCGCTCTCGACCTCGCGCTCCGCACGAAATGGCCGAACGACGTGGTTGCCGACGGACGCAAGGTCGCCGGGACCCTTGCCGAACTGCACGGCGAGGTTCTGCTACTGAGCCTGGGCCTGAACATCAACGGCGCTGAGGCCGACCTGCCGGCCGACCTGCGCGAGGCAGCCACGACCCTCGAGCTCCTGTGTGGGAGGCCCCTGGATCGCGAGCCGGTAACCGCGAGGGTCATCGGCGGTCTCGACGCGTCGTGGCAGATGCTGTTGGCCGCGCCGGAGGCCGTGCTCGCGGCATGGGAGGCCCTCGATGTGACCCTCGGGGAGGAGGTCATCGCGCGCACTGCGAAGGGCCGCTCACTGACGGGCCGGGCCCTGGGCGTCGATGCCACGGGCCGCCTGCTGCTTCGCCGCGCCGACGGCGAGATCGTCCCGCTGGCGGCGGGCGACGTGACGCTGAAGACATGAACCCCCCGCGCGATTGCGAGGCTGAGGCCGCCGAGCCCTCGGGGCTCGGACACGTGCTGCGCGCGACGCTGTCGCAGGCGTGGGACTACGCCTACCTGGTCATCGCGGGGTCGCTGCTGTGGGGGTTGAGCGCCGCTCTGCCGCTGGCAGCGGTCGCCCTCGTGCGGGACATGCGGATCGCCGCCGCGGGCCTGTACCTCGTTGGGGCGCTGACGGTCGGCCCGATGACCGTGGCCCTCTACGGCATGAGCCAGGACATGGCGCGGCGGGAGCTGCCCAGCCTCGGCGCGCTGTTCGGCGCGCTGCGGAGGTTCTACTGGCGTGCGGTGGCCTTGTTCCTCGTGCAGGCCTTCCTCCTCGGCGGCATGCTGTTGGCGGCGTGGTTCTACCAAGCCCACTTCGATCACTGGCTGCTGGAGGGGCTGAGCTTGCTGTGGGTCTACGCGGCCCTGTTCTGGACGATGATGAACCTGTACGTGCCCGCGCTGCTCGTGAGGGCCGATGGACCCGTGCTTGGCGCCCTGCGCAATGGGGCGCTGCTGACCCTCGCTCACCCGGGCTATACGTTCCTGGTCTTGCTGCAGATCGCGTGCCTGCTGCTCCTGGTTGCGCTGCCCGTGTTCGCCCGCTCGAACCTCGCGCTGGGGGTCTCGTTCCTCGTCTTCTTCCTGCTGCTGCCCGGCTTCGTGCCGCTGCTGGCGACCAACGCGCTGAACGACCTCCTGCGGAGGCACGGCGGGTAACAGAGGTCCGAAGGTTCGAGGGCTCGAAGGTCCGACGGTCGGGAAGTTGCAGATGGCCTCTGGGGGAGATGCTTCCGTGCTTGAACGAGACATCGATGTTGCGTCGTTGGGGATCCTCGTGGCGGACGTGTTCGGGCGGCCGATCGACGAGTGGCCGCAGCGGGGACGCCTGTCGTTGGTTCGGGAGATGGGCATCGGGATCGGCGGCTGCGCCGCGAATGCGGGCCTCGACCTGGTGAAGCTGGGGCTGAAGGTGTCCGTCGTCGGGCGCGTCGGCGACGACGGCTTCGCGCTGGTCGTGCGGCAGGTGCTGGAGGACGCCGGGGTCGATGTCTCCCACATCGTCACCGACCCCGACGTGGGCACCTCCGGCACGATGGTCATGGTGCACGGCGACGGGGAGCGCAGCTTCATCCACTACCCGGGCGCGAACGGCCGCGTGCGGCCCTCGGACGTGCCCGACGCGCTCCTCGAACGCTCCAAGGTGCTGCTGCTGGCCGGGGCGCTGGTGATGCCGGGCTTCGATGGGGAGCCGGCGGCCGAAGTGCTGCGCCGAGCGAGGGAGGCCGGGGCGATCACCTGCCTCGACACCGTCTGGGACGCGACCGGGACGTGGATGCGGCTGCTGGGGCCGATGCTGCGGCAGGCGGACATGTTCCTGCCCAGCATCGCCGAGGCGTCCGAGCTCACCGACGAGGTGGAGCCGCCCCGGATCGCGGCCAAGCTGATGGAGTACGGCCCGCGGGTCATCGCCCTGAAGCAGGGCGAGCATGGCTGCTACGTCCGCACGCCCGACGAGGAGATCAGCCTGCCCGCCTACGACATCGTCCCGGTGGACGGTACGGGCGCCGGGGATGCGTTTGTGGCCGGGTTCCTGCGTGGTCACCTCGCGGGCTGGCCGCTGGAGGAGACCGCGCGCTTCGCCTGCGCCACCGGCGCGATGGCGACGCTGGCAATGGGCACCACGGCCGGCGTCGGCAGCCTGGAGGCGACCCGCGCGTTCATGGAGGCGACCCCGCTGCGCGCCGAGGCCTGAGAACCCCGGCCCCGGCTCAGGCGTCTAACCGGGTGGGAGGCTGGTACGACAGGGGAGGGATCGACCATGGTACGCGCGGTCAGGCTGATCGGTCTGCTGTTGGTGCTCCTCACGACAATGGCCATCGGCGGCCCCCAGGACGATGGCGCCCCCACTGGGAAGCAGGTCTTCCCCTTGGCCAAGGAAGGCGGGTTGTGGTGGGCGGGAGTCGGCGATCTGTGCGACATTGTCGGCGCGCGCTTTGACGGCGACTTCGGCGCGCGGATGTACAACGAACGGGGCGAGCGGATCCGCGTGGAAGCCTTCATCCGCGTCGGTGGGAGCGGCCCGTTCAAGATCGCCGTCGGGGAGGACACGTACGAGTTCACGCTGGACAAGCTCCCCATCACCCGCAACGGCGAGGAGTTCGGCGACTTCGTGATGGCGCCCAAGCGGATCGAGGGCGTGATCTGCGCGCCGCTGGAGGACCTCGAGCGGATCCTCGGCTTTGAGCTGGGCGAGGAGGCGGAGGGTCAGCCCACGATCCACCATGGAGGGAAGCAGTACCGGCTGGTCAAGGGTGAGCGGGGGACGCCGACTCTGACCCCGGGCGACATCATCGTGGAGGCGCCGGATGGTCAGCGCCGACAACTGGAGCAGGTGCCCTTCGTCTGGCGCGGCTGGCCAGGCGCAACGGCCCCCCAACCGGAGGGCGGCCTCTACACCGAGCACAACGGCATGACGTATCGCCGGGGCACGTGGGGCGTTCAGGTCGGGCCCTACGCGCCGCCGCAGACGGCGGGCGCCGAGACGCTCTTCGGCCCGGTCGTGCCGAACCGCTACCACGCCGAGGGGCAGGCGGCGGACCTCATGTTCCTGAGCATTGTCCGGCGGCAGGTCCTGAAGGTCGGCGTGGCGCGCACCGGGCCGATGGGCCCGCGGCGGGACCTACCGGAGGACGACCGCGACCCGTAGGGTCGCGTTCCCCCAGACGGCGTCGGGACGGGAGTTCCGACCCACGAGCAGCGCCGGGGAGGCCGTCTGCCGCTCGCGTCGAAGGTGCCTGTGCCCACCGGGCGACGGGCCGTTGTTTTGCGTCCGGTCGACACGGAGGAGGGAGCGTCTGATGTCCGTTGAGGACCCGATTACGCGCCGTCGCTTCATAGGGACAACCGCTGCCGGCGTGGCTGCCCTGGGCGCGACAAAGCTCGGCGTGCCGGCGACCGGCCAGGTCCTCGGGGCCAACGACCGCCTCAACATCGGGGTCATCGGTTGCGGCGGCATGGGGACGGGGCACCTGCGGCGACTCGTCGAGCGCTCCGCGAAGCCCGAGGAGAAGCTCAAGATCGTGGCCGTCTGCGACGTCTACGAGCCGCGGAAGGAACGCGCGAAGGCGATCTCGGGCGCCGAGGTCTTCCATCACTACCGCGGCCTGCTGGACATGCCCGACCTGGACGCGGTGCTCATCGCGACCCCCGATCATTGGCACGCGCAGATGAGTATCGACGCGCTGGAGGCGGGCAAGGACGTGTACTGCGAGAAGCCCGTCACGCTGTACTGGCAGGAGGCGAAGCAGGTCGCGGAGACCGTGAAGCGGACCGGGCGCGTGTTCCAGTGCGGCGTGCAGTCGACCAGCGACGACCTCTGGTGGCAGGCGAACCGGCTGATCCGCGAGGGGGCGCTGGGGAAGCTGATCTGGAGCCAGTCGGGCTACTGCCGGAACTCGCGCGGGGGCGAGTGGAACTGGGGCATCGATCCGGGCTGCAGCCCCGCGAACCTCGACTGGGACCTGTGGCTGGGGCCTGCGCCCAAGCGTCCGTTCGACCCGGAGCGCTACTTCCGCTTCCGGAAGTACTGGGACTACTCAGGCGGTGTCGCGACCGACCTGCTCTTCCACGCGCTGGGGCACATGGCGGTTGCCCTGGGACCCGAGTTCCCGGCGAGCGTAAGCGCCGACGGCGGGATCTACGTGCAGCACGACCGCGAGGTGCCGGACACGTACCACACCACCATCCGATACCCGAGCGGACACACCGTCGTGCTGGCCTCCTCGATGTGCAACCGCCAGGCCTGGCCGGAGACAATCCGCGGCCATGAGGCGACGATGACCTTCGAGGGGCCGGGACTGGTGATCCGCCCCGAGGATGAGTACAAGCAGAACCGGCAGGAGCTGCAGGCCCGCCCCGAGCCGCGCGCCGACCATCAGACGAACTGGCTGGAGTGCATCCGCACCCGCGAACGACCGCACTGCAACGCGGACGTGGCCTACCGGGTCTGCGTGGCGATTGCGCTGGGGATCGAGTCGTACCGCACGGGGCGCACAATGAAGTTCGACCCGGTGAGGGAAGAGGTGGTGAGCTGACGGCCCCCTGGCCGACGGTGCTGCGGGTGACGCGGGACGCCATGGGGACGGAGTTCCAGATCGTCCTCAGCGGCGAGGATGACCGCGCCTTGGAGCGCGCCGCGAACCACGCGTTGGACGAGGTCGAGCGGCTCGACGCGCAGATGAGCCTCTACCGGCCGGACAGCGAGCTGTGCTGGGTGAATGCGCATGCCGCCCAGGGGCCGGTGAAGGTCGAGCCGGGGCTGTTCCATGTGCTGGAGCGCGCGCAGCGCATCCACGCGGAGACAGGCGGCGCCTTCGATGTGACGGTCGGCCCGCTAACGAAGTGCTGGCGGTTCTTCCGTGGTCAGGGCGCAATGCCGCCGCGAGAGGCGATCGAGGCGGCACTGGCTCTCGTCGGAATGGAGCACGTGGAGCTCGGGGCGCGCGAGAAGACCGTGCGTTTCGATCCAGCCGGCGTCACCCTCGACCTCGGCGGGATCGCCAAGGGCCATGCGGTGGACCGGGCGGTTGACGTCCTGCGGGAGAGTGGCGTGCGCAGCGCGCTTGTGCACGGCGGGTGGAGCACCGTCTACGGACTCGGAACCGCTCCGGACGGCGAGCCGTGGCGCGTGGGCCTCCGCCATCCGCACGACGCCGAGCGGCGGCTGTGCGCTGTCGAACTGGTCGATCGGGCCCTCTCCACCTCGGGCAGCTACGAGAAGTGCTTCGAGGCTGGGGGCGTGATTTACAGTCACATCTTCGACCCGCGCACCGGCTGGCCGGTCCAGGGCATGCTGAGTACGAGCGTGCTCGTGCTGAGCGCTCTTGACGCCGATGCCCTCTCGACCGCCTTCTTCGTGATGGGCGTTGAGGAAGCACAGGCGTACTGCCGGGCGCGACCGGACATGGAGGCCGTCCTGGTCGCCGATCCGGGGAAGGGCATGGAACCGACGGCCGAGCGGATCGGCCTGGTGCAGTGACTACGCTGTTGGAGGCATGATGATGGGTCTTTCGGACATGAGCCGTAGGGACTTCATGCGGGCGGCCGGCGCCGCCGCAGCTGCGTTCTCCGTTGGGCTGGCCGATACGCGGTCAGACCTCGTCGCGCAGACGGCCGGAGGGAGCACGGATCTGCTGAGGGTTGGGATGGTCGGGCCCGGGGTGCAGGGGCGGAACGTCATGACCAACTGCGCGAGGGTTCCGGGGGTGAAGTTCACCGCGGTCTGCGACATCTTCCCCGATAACCTCACGAAGGGCCTCGAGATCGCGGGCGAGGGCGCGAAGGGCTTCGCAGACTACCGGGAGATGCTGGAGAAGGCGGACATTGACGCCGTGATGATCGCGACGCCGCTGAACTGGCACTGCGAGATGACGCTGGCGGCCCTCGACGCCGGCAAGCACGTCTTCTGCGAGAAGATGATGTCCTACTCGATCGAGCAAGGACGGCAGATGGTCCGCAAGCAGCGCGAGACCGGGCTCGTCCTGCAGATCGGGCATCAACGCCGGTACAACCCGACGTATCTTCACGCGCTGAACCTGCTCGAGAAGGAAGGCGTGCTGGGACGGATCACGATGATCCGCGCGCTGTGGCACCGGAACGGCGACTGGCGGCGCCCGGTGCCGGACCCCAAGTACGAGCGGCTGATGAACTGGCGACTCTACAGGGAGACCTCCCAGGGCCTCATGGCCGAGCTGGGCAGCCACCAGGTGGACGTCGCCAACTGGGTGCTGAAGGCCCTGCCGACCGCGGTCGTGGGCATGGGCACCCGAGGCTACTGGACCGACGGCCGGGACATCCTCGACGACGTTGAGGTGCTGTACGAGTACCCGAACGGCGTGAAGCTGGTCTATACCTCGATCACCCAGAACGCGCGCGACGACTACTACGAGCAGATCATGGGCGACGGCGGAACTCTGGTCCTCACCCATGAGAACCAGGGCCTTCTCTTCCGCGAGGCGCGCGCCGAGAAGCTGGACTGGGAGCAGTACGCGCACAAGGACGACAAGGGCGGCGTCGTGCTGGACAGCCAGGCCACGAAGGGCAAGGGGAAGGACAAGGACAAGGGCAGCGAGGCGCTCGAGGGTGCCGGAGAGAACCCGTACTACCTGGAGATGGCGGACTGGGTGCGCTGCATCCGCGAGGGCGACACGCCGCACTGCAACGGGCTGGTGGCCTTCGAGTCGGATGTGGCGTGCCTCATGGCCAACGCTTCCATCGCCCAGCGGCGGTTCATCAACCTGCCGCCGGAGATCTACGCGGTCTAGTGGCGTGTCAGCCGCGATTCCGGCAGTTGCCGTTTGTCACCGTGGGTCGGCTCACCAGAGCCGACGCCGTCCGGCATTGACCTGGAGGCTCTGTCGGCTCTGGTGAGCCGACCCACGACGACCCAAGGCTTCACGGCTGACAGAGCACTAGCTCCGTCCTGAAGAGGTGCGTCGATGCAGCGACGTTCCCGGTGGCTCCTATTAGTCATGCCGGCCCTGCTCGCCGGCGTCGGGCGGGCCGCGGACCTCGAGGCGCTGATCGAGCAGCACGTGCGCGGCAGCGACGAGGCGCGGCTCGCGGTGATCGACGCGGGAGCCGAAGCGATCCCG
>VGFB01000178.1 GCA_016869015.1 Armatimonadota bacterium | reverse complement strand
CCCGGTCACCGATCGGGAAGCGGTGTACGTGATGGCGAAGCTCGACCAGCACATCGCCCTCATCGTGCCACGCGGCGGCGAGCAGCTCATCCGCGCGGTCGCAGAGATTGCGACAGTTCCGGTCATCAAGCACCATCGCGGTCTGTGTCACATCTACGTGGATGCCTCTTGCGACATCCCGACGGCCGTGACCCTCGTGCACAACGCCAAGTGCCAGCGGCCGGGCGTGTGCAACGCCGTCGAGACGCTCCTGGCGCATCAGGACAACCTCGCGGCGCTGAAGGCGATCCTGGACGACCTGCTCGCCGCGGGCGTCGAGATCCGCGGCGATGAGGCGACCCAGGCGCTCTCCGACCAGGTGAAGCCCGCGACGGAGGAGGACTGGGACGCGGAGTACCTCGACCTGATCCTGGCGGTGCGGGTGGTCGAGGACATGGACGAGGCCCTCGAGCACATCGCCCGGTACTCGTCGGGTCTGACGGAGGCGATCATCACCGACAGCGACGAGAACGCTGAGCGCTTCCTGCGGGAGGTCGACTCCGCGTGCGTCTACGCGAACGCCTCGACGCGCTTCACCGACGGGGGGCAGTTCGGGCTGGGCGCCGAGATCGGCATCTCGACCGACAAGTTCCACGCCCGGGGCCCCATGGGCGCCGGCGAGCTGACCAGCTACAAGTACGTGATCCGCGGCGCGGGACAGGTCCGGGAGTAGCGGGGCTACGGAGAACGGCACAGAGCAGCGACGGCCATTGGGAACGGCGATGGACCTTGGGAACTGCAGACGCCTGGTCGTGAAGCTCGGCACGCGGTTGGTGGCCGGGAGCCATGAGGGCGTCAACACGGAGCTGCTGGACGATCTGGGTCGGCAGGCGGCGCGCTTGTTGGCCCGGCGGAAGCAGTTGATCATCGTCACGTCCGGGGCGGTGCATCTGGGGCGGCGGGTGCTGAAGCGCCCGCAGCGGAGGGAGGCGCTGGCCTTCCGGCAGGCGGCGGCCTCCATCGGGCAGCCCGAGCTGATGCGCCACTACAGCCAGGCTTTCCAGGCGCACGGGGTCGTGGTGGCGCAGATGCTGCTGACGATGGGAGACATCGCCGAGCGCGAGCGCTACCTGCACACTCGGGAGACCTTCGAGTCGCTGCTGCGGCACAACGTGGTGCCGATCGTCAATGAGAACGACAGCGTCTCGGAGCCGAGCGTGACGTTCGGGGAGAACGACAAGCTGGCGGCGGTGATCGCCGCGAAGGTGCAAGCGGACCTGCTGGTCTTCCTGCTGGACGAGGCGGGCCTCTACACGAGCAACCCTGCGGAGGACCCGAGCGCCGCGCTGATCCGGGCGATCGAACCGACGGATGTGGACTTCCTGAAGTACGCGGCGGGCAGCGGCGGGCCGGAGTCGATGGGCGGGATGGCGACCAAGTGCATCGCGGCGCGGATCGCCGTGGAGTGCGGAATCCCCGTGGCGATGATCGACGGGCGCGAGCCCGGCGCGTTGCTGAGGCGGCTGGAGGGGGAGGAGCTGGGCACGCTGTTCCGGCCGGCGCGGCGAAGGTCAAGCCGGAAGTCATGGCTGGCCAGCGCGACGGCTCCGGGGGGCGCCATTACAGTGGATGACGGGGCCCGGCGAGCGCTGCTGGCTCCCGGCGGCCGCAGCCTGTTGCCCTCGGGCGTGACTGGCGTGGAGGGTGCCTTTGCGGCAGGCGTTGTGCTCGCCATCCGGGACAGCACGGGTCAGGAGATCGCCCGGGGACTGACCAACTTCGCGTCGGCGGAAATCGAGAGGGTGGCGGGCGCGCAGACCCACGAGGTCGCCGGAATCCTCGGGCGGGACACCGCGCCGGAGGTCATCCACCGGGACAACTTGGTCCTCAGCCCGCTGCTGTCGACGGAGGCGCCCCCGACAGGGGAGCCGGACGCCCGCGCCTGAGAACGCACCGGCGAGGCGCCCCGGCTCGCGCCGGGGGCCTCGCCGGCTGTGCTCTGTCGCGCGCGAGAGAAGGGCTACTCGGTGCCCTTCTCCTCGGCGGGTTCCTCTGTCTTCTCCTCGGCAGCGCCCTCTTCGGCCTTCTCGGTGCTCTCATCGCCCTCGGCGGCCGGGGCTGCCTCGTCCGTCTTCTCACCGGCGGCCTCGGTCGCCTCTTCGGCCTTCTCATCCGTCGCCGCCTCAGCGCCCTCCTCGGCCTTTTCGCCCTCCGGAGCGACCACGGTCGACGGCTCGGTCTCGGGCGAGACGGCGTCCGTGCCCTCGGGGGCCTTCGGTTCCGTCGGGCACCCGGTGAGGCAGATCGTCGCAGCCACAACAACGGCCAGAAGCGCCAGAACTCCCAGTGTGAGTCTCATCTTCAGCTAGCACCACCTTAGCAATGTAGTCGCACAGATCCGCTGTCCGCAGTCCGGCGCTCACCTATTCGCCGGCGCGCGACGGGCACCTTCTTGTCGAGGCGCGGGCGACGACGGCTTGGCCCGGTGGGACTGGAGAGGCGCGTCGCCGCGGTGTGAGCGTCCGGTTCGCGAGACGCGAGCCTGGCATCAACGGCCGCTAGTCGGAAGCCCGCGCCGCAACCACGAGTGACAGAGCGCTAGAGCCATCCCCGGCGTCGGAAGGCGCACAGCATCCAGCCCGCAATGCCCGCCATCGCGGTGAGCACCACCGGATACCCCCATCGCCACCCCAACTCAGGCATGAGCTGGAAGTTCATGCCGTAGACCCCGACGATGAAGGTGAGCGGCATGAACACGGCGCCGATCACCGCCAGCAGCTTCATCACGACATTGAGTCGGTTGCTGACGCTGGACAGATAGATGTCCAGCATCCCCGCGGTCAGATCTCGCAGCGCCTCGATGCTGTCGATCACCTGGACGGTGTGGTCGTAGAGGTCGCGGAGGTAGGGCGCCACCGCGTGAGTGATCAGGGGGGTCTCGCGCCGCTCCAGGGCCCCGACGACCTCCCGCAGCGGCCACGTGCTCTTCCGCAAGAAGATCATCTCGCGCTTCACACGGTGGATGCTTTGCAGCAGCTCGGGCGAGGGATCCTCGATCAGGTCGTCTTCCATCAGCTCCACCTCATCGCCCAGCTTCTCCAGCGCCACGAAGTACCGATCCACGATGAGATCCAGCAGCGCGTAGGCGAGGAAGTCGGCCCCCATCTCCAGCGCCCGTGCCTTCCCCGCGATCAGTCGCTCCCGCAGGGGAGCGAAGCAGTCGGGGTCGGCCTCCTGGAGGGAGATCACGAAGTGGGGCCCCAGCACGATGCTGATCTGCTCCGACCCGATCTCCTGCTCGGCCTCGCGCCACTCGATGGCCTTCACGACCACGTACAGGTAGTCGCCGAAGTCGTCCACCTTCACCCGCTGGTCGGCGTTCATGATGTCCTCGAGGACCAGCCGGTGCAGCCCGAAGCACTCCCCCAGACGCTCGAGCACGTCCTGGTCCGCAATGCCGGTGACGCTGATCCAGGTGATCCCGGCGCCTGCCTCGATGACCGGACACCCCTCGCACAGGTCGATGGCCCTCTCCTCCACCCGCCCGTCCCCGTAGCGGAGCACAGTGGCGCGCGGCTCCTGGGGCTTCCGCTCGCCGACGTGGACCAGCGTTCCCGGCTCAAGGCCCGGAGCTTTCGGGCGTTGCAGCAGCTTGCGCATGGTTGCCTCACCGATGCCGGAGGTGACGACGGCCCTCCCTTCCCCTTGACCCCACGGGGCTCCTGCCGGGTTGCGGCAGGTCCTCCGGCGGCCGCGGCGAAGGTCATGGTGGGCTCAAGTCACCTGCGGGGACGGCACGCAACCGAGGACAGGGACGGTGTGTTCTGTCTCCGGTCCCGGGAGGTGTATGGCGTGAGCGCTGTGCGGGTTGTTGCCCTCGCGGTTGTCGGCGTCACTGTGTTGGCGACGTTCTCGTGGGCGCAGGATCTCAAGCCCGGCGACCTCCTCCCCGACTGCGCCAAGATCCCCCTCCTCTCGTTGGGCGCCGGGTCCGGCTACGGTGGAACGGCCGGGAGCCCCGCTCCCTCCCTCGAGCGGCTGCTGCGCGCGGACGGCGTGACCATCGTGCACTTCTGCTCGCCGCGGGCCGCGCGGGGCACTCCCTTCGGCTCCTTCCTCCACGAAGAGCTGTCCGCGCTGGCGAAGGCCGCGCACGGCGCCCCGTACCCCTGCGCGGTGGTGCCGGTGGTGCCCCTCGGCGACAAGGGCCGGGAGGACACGCAGGCCCTGCTGGAGGCGGCGGAGACCCGGCCGTGGGGCGACGTCACCATCTACTGGGAGCCCACCTACCCGCGACCGGGGCTCTACCGCACCTTCCGCCCGGGAACCAGCGCCTATGATGGCGGGGGCCTTACCACCTCGTGGACGTACCTGATCGGACCGGACCGGGCGATCGTCGCGGTGCGGGAGCCGGGCGCGCAGCCACAGCTCTACGACTGGCTTCAGCAGAACCTCCCTGAGCGGGTGGTCCCGGTGGCCCGTACGCCCAGTTCGGGGCTCTCGGTTCCCAGCGACCCTCGGGCGTGGCCCGCCTTCCGTCGCACGCCGCGTCGCGAGGCTACGGCCGAGCAGCTCCCCGACACGCTGGGCTATGCGTACCTGGCGTGGAGGGCCGGAATCGGCCGCACCTTCGCCTCGCCCGCTGTGTTCCAGGAACGCGTCTACGCGATGGGCGACCACCAGGGCCTCCGGGTGATCAGCCTGGCGGACGGGACCGAGCTGGGTTCGTTCTCACCCGGCGGGTCCTGGTGGACCTCCCCGACGGTCGCCGGGGAGTACGTCTACGTCATCTCCTCCACGGGAACCGTGGTCGCCCTGCACGCCCTCAAGCTTGAGACCCGGTGGCAGCAGGATCTGCGCGGGCTCATTACCTCCTCGCCGACGGTGAGCGGCGGGGCGCTCTATGTCGGCTCGCGCAACGGCGCGGTCTACGCGCTGGATGCGGCGACGGGGGACCGCCTGTGGGAGTTCCAGACGGGTGGCGAGATCAGCAGCTCTCCGGCCGTTGTCGGCAGCTTGGTGCTCATCGGCTCCGGCGATCGCAACCTCTATGCTCTCGATGCCGCCACCGGCCAGTTCCGCTGGGCGGCGGCCACCGGCGGCGCGGTGGACTCCTCGCCAACGGTGGCGGGCGAGGACGTCTACGTGGGCGCCTTCGACGGATGCCTGTACCGGGTCGGGCTCGCCGACGGCGCGATAGCGTGGCGCTGCAAGCTGGGCGGCTGGGTCCACTCCTCGCCGGCGCTCGATGAGACCCACGTCTTCGTCGGCACGGTCGACATCCGCCGCGATGAGGTCCCGACGTTCAGTTGGGTCGACCGGGAGTCCGGCCAGATACGCGGCCAGTTCCAGATGCCCGACGCGGTCTACTCCTCGCCGACGATCTGGGGCGACGTGGTGGTGGTGGGCTGTCGAGATGGCCGCGTGTATGCCTTCGACCGGGCCCGGGCGCAGACTCAGCCCGTCTGGACGTACCGCACGCGGGGGTATGTGCACGCCTCGCCGGTGGTCATCGGCGATACGCTGCTGGTCGCCTCCTATGATGGGCAGCTCTACGCTCTGCGTCAGGCAAAGCCGATCCATGTGTGGAAAGGCGAGGACGTGGTGCCGCGCTGGTTCATGGCGGCGCTAGTGAAGCAGCTACACGTGCAGACGGCCGACCTGATTGCCGAGGCGGCCGCCGGCGAGGTGGGCGCCGAGCAGCGGCTGACGGGCTGGGACGCGCTATTCCGGCAGATCAAGGAGCAGGTCGCAAGCCCGGGCCAGAGGCCCAAGGTGCTGCCGCGAGACGTGCCGGCCGAGCACCCGGGCGCTCCCTTCGTGGAGTACGTGCTGACGGCCGGGCTGCTGGGCGGCTACCCGGACGGTACCTTCAGCCCCAGCGCCCCGACGACCCTGTACCAGTTCTCCTCGGCCCTCGCTTCGGTACTGGAGTGGGTGACGCGCCCGGACTACTGCTGGCGGGTGCTGAAGGAGCGGAACCTGGGCGACGTGCAGGTCGAGGTTCGGGCCGAGCCGGTCGCGGGCCGAGCCCCGGTGGCCCTGGCCAACGTTCCCGAACAGCACTGGGCGAAACAGGCGCTGGAGTTCCAGGCGAGCAACGCGCTGCTGCTGGTAGATGAGCAGGGGCTCTTCCGCGGCGAGCGAACCGTGACGGTCCGGGACGCCGGCGCCCAGTGGGACCTGATCACCCAGTCAGTCAAGGTCGTGCGCGTGCAGTAGCGCCGGGGCGGGCAAAGGAGGCGATCGGAGAGAAGCGCTGTCCGGCGGCGACCAGCGCAGTTCGCGGGCACCGGGGCCCCGGAACGAAGAGCGCGTCCCTCCGGCTTCCACGCCATCGGCCCCGGAGGCTCCTCCACGTCGATCGTTGCCACGCCGCCCCGCCGGTTGGCGTTGAGGTCGTGCGTTGGCGCGTGCAGGCGCGCGCCCCGCACGACGATCCGCATGTTGTCGTGTTCCCGCCCACACGGCGGCTCGGCGGGTTCCATTGACACCGCCCCGCGAAACTGATACCTTCCGGGGCACGTTCCCACTAGATGGGGCAGTGGAGGGCGCCCACGACGGGAGAGGGGGAGCCGGTGTCTCGCCACGGTCAGAGCGGGCCAAGCGAACGGCAGCGACAGGTCCTGGCGGCCATCGTGCGGGAGTACGCGCGGACAGGCCAGCCGGTCGGCTCGCGCACGGCTCGCGAGGCGCACGGAATCGAGGCCAGCTCCGCCACCATTCGTAACGACATGGCCGCGCTGGCCGACCTGGGGCTGATCGAGCAGCCCCACACCTCGGCGGGTCGCCGCCCGACGGATCGCGGGTACCGCTACTTCGTCGAGCACGTGATGGACGAGGCGCCCCTGGAGCTTCGTGAGACGGCGCGGTTACGGAGCGCCTTTCGCCGCGGCGTGGACAGCGCCCCCGACGTGCTCCGCGAGGCGGCCCGGCTCCTGGCCGAGCTGCTGCGCTGTCCCGCCGTCGTGATGTCCCCGCGCGAGCCGTCGCGTCAGCTCGAGCACTTCCACGCCTCGCCCGTCAGCTCGCGGAACGTCCTGCTGGTTCTGGTCACGTCGGACGGGCACGTTGAGAACCGGCTGGTTGAGTTGCCGGCGCCGGTGACCGGCGCGCAGCTGGAGTGCCTGAGCGAGATCCTGAACCGTCGCATGGTCGGGGCCGAGGTCGGCGCGCTGAGGCGAATGGACGTCGAGGCGCTCGCCGCGGAGATGGGCGACCTGACGCTGCCGATCAGGCTGCTGGAGGCCCTGCTGCGGGGGATGGAGCGCGAGGCGCAGCACGACGTGTACATCGACGGCGTGTCGCACATCATGGAGGACCCGGAGTTCCAGCGGGCCCGCGAGTTGCGGGAGATGGTGCAGACGCTGTATCAGGAGCGCCTCCTCCGGCAGCTCCTGCGGCCATTCGTCCAGGAGCGGCGCGTGTCGATCCGCATCGGGACCGAGAACCCGCTCCCGGAAGCCCGGGGCTGTGGCGTCGTCGCCAAGACATACGTCGGGGGTAT
>VGFB01000177.1 GCA_016869015.1 Armatimonadota bacterium | reverse complement strand
CCCGGCGCACCTGGCCGAGGTCATGAGAGCGAGCGTCTCACTGACCGAGGAGCAAGTGGCGTGGCTGGCGGGGTAGGGAGACTCACCGGTACTCAATCAACTGGGCCTCAACGAGGTGCGAGGCACGGCTCCTTCCGGCGTTCGCGTTGGTGTAGGGCTGCGGGTTGTACTCGAGGGTCAGGGAGCGACCGGCCTTCGCGAGTGAGGTCACGTCCGTATCCCACGGCTGGACGAGGGCTCCGGGACACCACCCGGCGCGATCGTACTTCCAGGTGCCGCCTTGGGGCCGGCAGGGGTTCAGGTAGCAGTCCGCGCGCCAGAGGACGTTCTCGAACCGTGTCCCGTTCACGGTGAGCGTGCGCCCGGCGGACATGAACTCGGCGGCATTGTCGGTGTTGGGGTTCATCCCGTGTCCGGTCACGACTGCGCGCACCGTCGCCGACCGCGTGCCGGGGGCGAGCTTCACCTCCCGGGTCGGGAGATGACTCTCCAGCGGATCGGCGGGGTTCCCGTACTCGAGGTCACCGCTCCAGAGATTGGTCACCCGGTGCGCGTACCGCGCCGGCTTGCCCGCGTAGTAGTCGAGGCACACGTCCACCGCCCAGCCCTTCACCCACGTCCCGATCGCCACCCCGACCTTCCGCGAGCCGCGTAGCAGGCTTTGGTAGTCGGTCACATCCGCCTGCCAAGTCACTTCGCGGCCGAAGGGCGTGATGAACCGCAGGATCTCGAACCGCTCGCCGGAGTCCGACCACACGTACACCGAGCCCGCCCGATCCCACGGATCGATCCCGTCCGGAGGGGTGCGGAGCGACAGCCATAGCAGCACGCGGGCGTACGGCTTGCCTGACGGGGGCAGCGCGACCGTCGCCTCCTCCTGCTGATGTCCGGCGTCGAGGACAGCGCCCTCGATGGCGTGGCAGTGTTCGGCCGGTCGCGTTTGTGGCGCCCGGCCCCGGCCCGTCAGTTCGCGGACCTCCACCGTGCCCTGCGGGTCATCGGTCTCAATCGCGCACGCGTGACCCATCGGGTAGGGCAAGAGCCCCGGCACGAGGACCCGCTCGTGGACTGGCGTCCCATCGATCGATACGCTGACCTCGGCGGCGGCCGCCTGGAACTCGATTCGCAGCAGCGCCTCGTGGGGCTGTCCATCGGCGAAGTCCACCGTTGAGAGCGCGTTGGCCACCTCGATGCCGTCCCAGTGGATCGAGACCTCGCGCTGCGGGCGGTCGTAGATGTTGCCGTCTGCGTTGAACGGGTCCTCGTTTGGCGGGTTGTGCGTATCGAATCCGATCCCGAGACACCCCTTGACGTTCGGCTCCGACCAATCGAGGTCCGCGAGGGTGGCCTCCACCCACGTGAGCCGAGTGTTCAGGAGAACCAGCCCGGCCCCCCGCGGCGCGCCGTCCAGCGTCAGGGCCAACCGCACCCGAACTTCCCGCGCGTCCGCCGGCGCGCCGGATGTCCCCACGGTTGGTTGGGCCTCGTCCGCGACGACGAGGGTCGCCAGCGCGACGGTCACGCCGCCCATCCAGGCCAGTCGCCAGGGAGCACTCATCGAGCAGGCCTCCGCACGCTCTCGGTTACGAGGTCCGGCAGCTCGGCAAGGGACACGATCCGCACGTCCGGCGCTCCGCCCCCCGCACCAACCAGGACCGTCCGCAGCCCGATCTCGGCCGCCATCGCGAGAGGCGCGGCGTTGTCATCGACCACGATCGCCTGCTCGGGGTGAACGCCGATGTGGGCGCAGAGGCGCCGGTAGAAGTCGGGAGACTTGGTCGCGCAGTTCACGAGGTCCGGCCCGAAGGCGCAGATGAAGTGGTTGCGCAGCCCACAGCCGCTCAGCACTCCTTCGCAGTGGAGGCTGTGGGCGTTGGAGGCCATGCAGAGCCGATGACCCGCGGCCGCCAGAGCCTCGACCGCTTCCCGCGCACCCGGGAAGAGCGCGCAGGCGTGCAGCGGGCATTCGTAGAGGAGCCGGCCCATCAGCAGGCGGCCCCCGGTCTGCCAGTCGGGCGGCGCGAGGCCCATGTGCTCGAAGGCCGCTTCGAGCTCGACCTGGTAGAGCGCCTCGAAGAAGCTCGCGTCGGTGTAGCGCGCAACGTTGGCCTCGTACCACTGCATCATCGTGTGGAACGCGGCGGAGTTCGCCTGGCCCCACGCCTCGGCCGGGCCCCCGAAGCGCGCCGCCATCAGCTCGCCATACCGGCGGCAGTAGGCGACGTGGTGCGCGTCGGCATCGGTGAGGACGCCGTCGTTGTCCAGGAAGATGACGGATCGGTCCAGGTCGCTCACCGGGTCCCGCTTTCCACCCGCAGCCGGAACCGGCCGATGCCGCCCAGGTAGGTGGCCTTGTCGGGCACGTTCTGGTCGTGGCCGAGGCTGCTGCCCACGTAGTAGAGCCAGTACGTCCCCGGCTCATCGGCGGGGATGGCTCCCGGTCCGATGTACAGGCCCATGCTGTCGAAGCCCTCGCCGACGTCCAGCAGCGGCTGGCGGCCGAGCCGGTGGAAGGTGCGGCCATCGGCGCTCCAGGCGGCGTGCACCCGCAGCACGTCCTCCCCGACGTAGAAGCCCGAGGGGAGCAGCAGGTACAGGCTCTCGCTGAGGCGGGTTGCGGCGGAGTTGTAGAAGTGGAGGTTGTCGGGGTCCAACGCGGTGGGGCGCAGGACGGTGTCGGCGTTCGGGAAGGCGCCGAAGGTCGGGGAGGCCGTCGCGCCCACGATGCGCTTGCCGCCGAAGTTCGGTTGGCTCCACTGACGCACGAAGAGCCGGTAGAGGTCGCCGTCGCGGAAGCAGGCGTTCTGCGTGTCGCTGTTCTGCGCGAGCAGGGGCGCGTCTCCGAGGCGCCAGTGCAGGCCGTCGGCGGACGCCCCGCCGAAGACCTGCCACTGACCGTCGAGCCACTTGGTGAAGACGATCTTGTAGCGGTCGCCCGGGGCCGCGGCGGCGTCCAGGAAGACGTTGTGGCCGTGGATGCCGCCCGTCTCCCGTCCACTCACGAGCACGTTGTTGTCCCGCGAGCCGTTCACCTCGACGAGGTTGAGGTTGGGCTTGGTCCAGTGCAGGCCATCGGGCGATTCGGCGTAGCAGAGGTAGCCGTCCGCGTCGTTGCGGTAGGTGTGGTCGTAGGCCTCGTACCACATCCGCCACCGCCCGGCCTCCCGGATCACCGTGCAGTACCCGATGCAGAAGTCCTCGTGAGGTCGATCGGCGACCAGCAGCGGGTCGGTGGTGCGGTGTTCGACGATCAGTCTGGGCGCGCAGTTCGTCACCGGGCTTCTCTCCTTGCGCAACAGCGGCCGGGCGAACACTCCAAGGTGGTTGCCGTTGCGACGCTCGGTATGGGGGGTCTTGCTGTCGCCCACGGGCACGTTGAGGATCACCGGCCCCGCGTCGCCGGGCACGACGAGGGTCGTCGAGCCGCCGCCGTCGAGGTTCAGCGCGTTCCAGGCGCCCAGGCGCAGGAGCCAGCGGCCCAGCTCTCCGGTCGTCGCGCCCTCGCTGAGGCCGGGCTGTCGGCCGTCGAGCGTGACGAAGTAGACATACCGCCCGTGGCGGGAGACGCCGACCGCGGTGCGCGGGTGGCGCTGCGGCCAGGTCTCGTGCACCACCCCGTCGACCAGCATCCGGCCGCGCCCGCTGACCGCCGTTCGGATGCCCCGCAAGTCGGTCGACTCATCGGCGACGACGATGCGGGCCCGGTTCCCGCGGTCGATCAGCAGAGCCTCCGACTCCGCGGGAGGCGAGACGAGCTCGCCGCCGGAAATCGCCAGCCCGGCGAGGTTGGTAAGCGCGCCCTCCATCGCGTAGAAGTCGCCGTTGATCGCGACCTGGCAGCCCGTTTCGGCCAGGAACTCACGCGTCGTCTGCCGGCGGGTCTCACGCTCGTTGGAGGCCCAGCCTTCACAGCGCGGAGTCGAGACGAACCGGATGCCGGGGGCCTGCGTGTCGATGCGGACGGCGTGGACCTTCTGCACGCAAGGGTCGCCCGGGGGGGCGAAGCCGCCGGCGTAGCACACCCCCCGGTACACGGGCGTCCAGGCGCCGACGTAGGGTTCCGCCCAGGCGAGCATCGGAAGCCCCACGCCCGCCACAAGGCCCATGAGGATTCGCGCGAGTCTATGCATCGGCGGCCACCTGAATGCCGACCTTCAGGACCCCCGGCGCCTGCGAGGCCGCCAGCTCGAGAGCCTGCTGCGTTTCCTCGATCGGGAAGCGATGGGTCACGTAGTCGGCGACGCGGATCGTGCCGTCGGCCACCCACTGACAGCACAGGGCCATGATCTCCCGGCAGCGGGCCATGTTCGCGTGATGCGCGCCGATGAGGCGGAGGCCCCGGTTGACGATGCGGGAGGTGTCGATGCGGCGAAGCTCGGAGCTCAGCCCGATGACGACGCAGCACCCCAGCGGCTTCACGAGGCCAAGGGCCAGGTCGAGGGTGTCGCCCTGCGGGCTGCGGTCCTCATCGACGCAGTCATACAGGAGGTCGAACTCGCCTGCCCCGGCATGCCAGCCGGGTCGGCCGGGATCGACGGTCGCTGATGCGCCGAGGGACAGCGCCCTCTCCCGTCGGAAGGGGATGAGGTCGGCCGCGACGACCTCCTCGGCGCCCATGGCCAACGCGCCCTGAAGGGCGCTCAGGCCCACCGCCCCGCACCCCAGGACCAGCGCGCGCCGGCCCGGTCCGGGCTCACCGTTCGCTACGCCCCGCAGCACCGCGCACAGCAGCTGGAGGTTGGCGCCCTCCTCCCACGAGAGGTGGTCGGCGAGCTTGCCGACCGCCAGTTCGGCCGGTCGGATGGCGAAGTACTCCGCCAGAGAGCCGTGCTGGAGGTACCAGGTGACGCGGTCGCCGACGGCGAGCCCCCGCACTGCGGGGCCGACGTCGACCACCGTCCCGGCGGTCTCGTGGCCGAAATCGTGGGGGTAGGGGCCGTGGAATCGGCGTCCATCCCATTGGTGCACGTCAGAGCCGCAGAGAACACAACTTTCGACCCTAATCAGGGCTTCATCAGGTTTTCTTGAGGGTTTTTCCGTTGCTACGAGCCTCGCATCACGCGGCCCATAGAGCCAGATTGCCTTCATGGGGGCCCTCACAGCGGTTTTCGAGGGATCCGGACGGC
Organism: Armatimonadota bacterium; assembly: GCA_016869015.1. GTDB lineage: Bacteria > Armatimonadota > Zipacnadia > Zipacnadales > VGFC01 > VGFC01. The sequence goes on along the minus strand of VGFB01000177.1, from coordinate 2,377 downwards.
TCGTCGACGGCCTGTTTCGCCGGGAAGGAGACCCCGCCCTTCCGACGAAAACTCGCTCCGGGACACAGGGCCCACGGCGCTTCGGGAGCGGGTAAGACGCAGGCTGGATGGCTCTTGACAGGGGCCTGCCCGCGAACTATAGTCCAGTTCTCGGTAACCCTCCAGGCGCAAACCTGTACACCTCTACCTTAGTCCTGCCGCACGACTTTATCGACGTTGGGCCCACGCTCCAGTCGCCTTGACCGAAGCAACCAAAGAGATGCCGTCCACGAGGAACAGACGCAGCAAGCCATGCCTGACCCCGGCAACCAATCGACATCGACGGGCGACCCGACCACCATTACCACTCGCAGAAGGGGCGATACCTCGATGGCCCAGCAGCAGGACCTGTCGATCAACCTCTCCGACAATGCGGTGACCGTGCTGGAGCGGCGATACCTCGTCCGCGATGAAGAGGGGCGCCCCCTGGAGACGCCGGTCGACATGTTCCGCCGCGTCGCCCGCAACATCGCCGCGGCCGACCACTACTACGGCGCGACCGAGACGGAGGTTGAGGCTCGGGCCGAGGACTTCCTGGAGCTGATGCTCGCCCGGGACTTCATGCCCAACTCGCCGACGCTGATGAACGCGGGTCGGCCTTTCCAGCAGCTCTCGGCGTGCTTCGTGTTGCCGGTCGAGGACTCGATGCAGAGCATCTTCGACGCGGTCAAGAACACGGCGCTGATTCACAAGAGCGGGGGCGGCACCGGCTTCTCGTTCAGCCGCCTGCGGCCCAAGGAGGACGTCGTCAGCTCGACAAAGGGCGTCTCGAGCGGGCCGGTCAGCTTCATGACGGTGTTCGATTCGGCGACGGAGGCCATCAAGCAAGGGGGCACCCGCCGCGGCGCTAACATGGCGGTCCTGCGGGTCGATCACCCCGACGTTCTGGAGTTCATCGAGTGCAAGGCGCAGCGGCAGGGGAAGCTGCAGAACTTCAACATCTCCGTCGCCGTGACGGACGCGTTCATGCAGGCCGCGAGGACGGGCGGGGAGTATGACCTCATCAACCCGCGCACCGACCAGCCCGCCGGGCGTCTGAACGCGGGCGAGGTGTGGGGCAAGCTGATTCGCTCGGCCTGGACGTGCGGCGACCCGGGGATCATCTTCATCGACCGGATGAACCGGGACAACCCCACGCCGCACATCGGCGCCATCGAGAGCACGAACCCGTGCGGGGAGCAGCCGCTGCTGCCGTATGAGTCGTGCAACCTCGGTTCGATCAACCTGGCGTTGATGACCCGCGGTCGGCCGACGGAGGCCACGATCGACTGGGAGCACCTGCGGGACGTTGTCCGGCGGTCGGTGCGGTTCCTGGACAATGTCATCGACATGAACAACTTCCCGCTGCCCCAGATCGGGGAGATGACTCGCGCCAACCGGAAGATCGGGCTCGGGGTGATGGGCTTCGCGGAGCTGCTCATCAAGATGGGGGTGGCGTATGACTCGGACCAGGCCGTGGCCGTCGCGGAGCATGTGATGCAGTTCATCCGCGAGGAGGCGCGGGCGGAGTCGGAGCGGCTGGCCGACGAGCGGGGCGTGTTCCCCAACTGGCCGGGCAGCATCTACAACGGTTCGGCGGGTCACCGTCTGCGGCACGCGACGACGACGACCATCGCGCCGACGGGCACCATCAGCATCATCGCCGGGGCGTCCAGCGGCATCGAGCCGCTCTTCGCGGTGGCCTTCACGCGGCACGTGATGGACAGGGACGAGCTGGTGGAGGTGAACCAGCTGTTCGAGGAGATCGCCCACGACCGGGGCTTCCACACCCCGGAGCTGCTGCAGGAGATCGCCTCCCACGGCACCGTGCGGGGCCTGCCCGGGGTGCCGCCCGACGTCGCGCGTCTCTTCGCCACGGCCCACGACATTGATCCCACGTGGCACGTGCGGATACAGGCCGCCTTCCAGAAGTTCACCGACAACGCCGTCAGCAAGACCGTGAACTTCTCCCACGATGCCACGGTGCAGGACGTGGCCGACGTCTATGAGCTCGCCTATGAGCTGGGCTGCAAGGGCATCACGATCTTCCGCGACGGCTGCCTCGAGCAGCAGGTGCTGACGCTGGGCAGCGGGTCGAAGCCCGCCGCCGACCCGGGGCCGGTCCGGCTGAAGCCGCGGGCCCGTCCGGATGTGGTGCAGGGGCAGACGCGGGCGGTGACCACCGGCTGCGGCAAGCTCTACGTGACCATCAACGCCGACGAGCACGGGCCGTTCGAGGTTTTCGCGCAGATGGGCAAGGCGGGCGGCTGCGCGGCCTCACAGTCGGAGGGCCTGGCGCGCCTGGCGTCCCTCGCCCTGCGGTCGGGCGTCGACCCGGAGCAGATCGTCAAACAGCTGC
>VGFB01000176.1 GCA_016869015.1 Armatimonadota bacterium | reverse complement strand
GCTGACTCGCGTCGCCCACGGCCCGGGGTCCAGGCGCTCGGGCATGTCCACGGCGATGCCCAGGCCGGTGACCAGACTCGCGAAGTCCCAGGTCAGCGCCCAGCCCCCGCCGGCGGGAGTCTTGGCGGTCGGTGAGATCGTCTGGTCGGGGAAGTCGATCCGCGCAAAGTCCGTCGTCACCTTCAGCGTGCAGTCGCGCACCTGGGTGGTCCCCGGGCCGAACACGTAATGCCACGTGTCCAGACCGCGGGTCTTGTAGTGGATGCGCACCGGCACGCGCGCTCCCGCGGCCGCAGCAACGGTGACCGACATGCCCTGTTGGGTATCTCCGACGGGGTCCGCCTTCTTGCCCCCGACGCTGAACTCGAAGGCGTCGTAGGTGGCGCCCTGACCCGGGAAGGTGAAGGTCACCTTCACCTCTGCGGGTCGCTGCAGGGGGTTGGCCACCTCATACCGCCCATCGAACTCGGCGTCGTAGGTGCGGTACCAAAGCAGGCCCTTGCGCCGGAAGTCGGCCTGCAGCTGAACGTCGATGGTGCTGGAGGCGAGGCCGAGGTCCCGGGTCCGGGTGCGCTTCACGTCTACGTTCCGGTCCCGCTTCGCGTCCCATTGGCGCACCGTCTCCGTCCAGATCGCCACGGCGGTGGGCGACCGCTGCGTCAACGGACCTCCCCAGAGCCCCTCCACCCGCGGGCGCAGCGCCCGCTCACTCTGGTTGGTCCGCGTGTACATGGCGCCCGACAGGATCGCCCAGGCGCAGCTGACGACCACCAGAATCACGATGATGACGCCGAGCCTGCCTGCGGTCATGGCCGCCCCCTGTTCGCCGGACTGCTGCGGTCTGGTCTACCTCTTCAAACGTTGGGCTGGCGGGAGGGTTGCGGACAACTGCAGCGAGCCCGGCGCCCGGCCGGGCCCGCTACAGCCGCACGACGCGGCCCTACTGCGTGGGCTTGACCATGCCCTTCGTCGGCCCGGTGGGTCCATAGTGGCACTTGTAGCACCACCCGACATCCTCTTTGATGCTGCCATAGGAGGCGGGGTGCAGGCTGCTGCTCCCGTGGCAGCTCGCGCAGTTCAGGGAGGACTTCCCATGGTTGCTCGGGCCCAGCATCCAGCTCGAGAAGCTGTGCGGCCCGCTGTGGGCGTGGCTGGTGAGCAGCACGGCGGTTCCCAGGTAGCGGGTCTCCAGCGTCTGCGAGCCGGGCCGCATGATCACATAGGCCCAGCCCTGCGGGGTCGCGGTCGTCCCGTCGGAGTACTTCACGACCCGGGGGAAGCCCTGGTTGCCTGGGAACATCTCGATGCGGTACGTCGGAGAGGTAAGGCTGCCAATGACGCTGCTTCGCAGTCGCCTCCCGACCCACTGCTTCCGGCTGGCCGTCGGGTTGTCGATCTTCGTCGGCACCAGGTTGTTGGACAGGCCGTTGACCTTGATGAAGTAGTGGCCCGCCGTGAGACCCGTAAGCGGGAACCTCGCGGTCCCGGCCGAGATCGTGGCCGTCGCCACCACGGCCTTGGCGGTGTTGAGCAACTGGGCCTGCGTCAGAGCCGTCGCCTTGACCGTTCCCGGTGAGGTGTCCAGAGACGCGTCCAGGGCCAGCGTCAGCTGCGGCACCGCCGCGGTCGCGTCAGTGGCCGCCGCAGCGTCGTCCGCCGTCGGCGCCACGTCGAGGGTGTCCGCGACCGGTGCCCCGAGGCCGCCTGCCTCGGTGGGTGAGTCCGATCCCCCACAGCCTCCCCCCGCAACCGCGACTGCCAGGACCGTGACCGCTAACAGCCCGATGGAGAACATCGCGCGCTCAATCGTGTTGCCCATGACTCTCTGCTAGAGCCCCCTTTCGAGGCAGGTAATGTTGACTGAGACTGGCGGGATGTTAGTCGTGTTCCGTTACTACAATGCTGTTTTTGTGACAGGCGTCACAGCGCTCCGCGCGGGCCCGGCGCCGTGCGAGGAGGCAGGAGTTCACCCCGAACGAAGGGAAGCCCCCGGTTACCAGGCGCTCAAGGAGGTCTTCCCGGATGCTGGCTCGTGCGCTTCCGCTGGTCGCCATCCTCACCTGCCCCTCGTGGGCCGAGAACATCTACCTCGACCCTGGCTTCGAGGCTTCCGGCGAACCGGGCGTAGCTCGCACGGGCGAGAAGGCCGGATGCCTGAGGGTCGCCGCCGAGAGTCACTGGGTCGCCCTGGGCGGCTCCATCGAGGTCGAGCCCTTCGCCACCTACCGTGTGACGGTGTGGGCCAAGGGTCGGGCGGCCCGGGGCACGATCATCGCTCCCTACTGCTACGAGTGGAACAACTTCGAGTGGAGCTTCTCGGCCCAGACCCCTCTGAAGCCCGCCGACGACTGGACGCAGTCCTCCGCGACCTTCATCAGCCCGTACGACCGGATGATCGTGCACCCTGTCGCTCTCCTGGACTGCGCGGAGGCCGAAGCCTGGGTCGACGACGTGGTCGTGGAGCGGATCGCGTCGGCCGAGGAGACGATGCAGGGGCTCACGGCGAAGGCGACGCCGAACGGCTACGAGCTGGAGCTCATCGCGCGGTACTTGGTCTCGCAGGGGAAGCCGGCCGAGGCGGCGGCGCTGATCGGGCGGGGCCCCGAGCGCACCAGCGCCGACATCGCCTGTCTGGTCGCCCAGAACACCCCGGACATGGAGGCTCGGAAGCCCTACATCGTGCACATGGTGCGGCACGGGGCGCTGTCGCTGAACGATGGGCTGAAGCGCTTCGACGAGGTGACGCAGGGCATGACCGGCGAAGACCGTCTTCACGTCTGCGTGCAGGCCGCTCTCGCCGACCCGCAGTCCGTCGTCGCCGTGAGGGGCCTCCGGGCGATCGCCGAGCGCGCGCTGCCCGGGCCCGGCTCGCCGATGACGCTCGCGGACAGCGAGGCCTACCTGTCCCAACTCGCCCTATCTCTGGCGGCCCTGCTCGAGAAGATCCCCGCCGATTCCCCCGCACGACCAGAGGTGGTCGCCGTGAGCGAGACCGTGACGCAGAAGCAGGACGAGCTCGACGCGCGCCGCGCGAGGCTCGGCTCGTGCACGATTCGCATTGGGGGCAAGGCGCTCGCGCCCGAGACCCACGCCATCGCCATCCCCGACGAGCCCACGCTGCAGGAACAGCACGCCGCGAAGGACTTGCGACATCACCTGGAGCTCGTGACCGGCCGCGCCTTCGACGTGGTCCTCGAGTCCGAGATCGGCGACCGCACCCCGATCATCGTCGGGCTCTGCGCGCTCCTGGAGGGCTACGCCTTCCCGGTCGTGCCGGTCGACCTGGGGTTGGAGGGCATCTACATCGGCACGCGCGGCCCGGTGCTCGCCCTGGTCGGGAACCAGCGCGGCGTGCTGTACGCCACCTACACCTTCCTGGAGGAGTACGTCGGTTGCCGCTGGTTCACCGCCGACTGCAGCACTTGGCCGACGCAGGGCGTCATCCGCATCCCGCAGCTCAACCGCACCTACATCCCGCCCCTGGAGTACCGCACCACCGACTACCCGAACTCCCGCGACCCCGACTGGGCGGTCCGCAACAGGAACAACGGGACGCTCCCGCCGATCGACGAGGCCCGGGGCGGCCACATTACCTATCAGGGCTTTGTCCACACCTTCAACGCGCTCGTCCCGCCGGAAGAGCACTTCGGCCGGCACCCGGAGTGGTTCAGCGAGATCGACGGGAAGCGGATCAAGGACTACACGCAGCTCTGTCTCACCAACGCCGAACTCCTGGTCTTCGTGAAGGGCCGGGTACGGCAGTGGATCGCGCAGAACCCCTCGGCGACGATCATCTCCGTCTCGCAGAACGACTGGCACAACCCCTGCCACTGCGCGACCTGCGCGAAGCTCGCCGAGGAGGAGGGCAGCGAGGCGGGCCCGCTGATCCACTTCGTCAATGCCATCGCCGATGACGTGCGGGAGGACTACCCACACATCATCATCGACACGCTCGCCTACCAGTACACGCGCAAACCGCCCCGGCACGTGAAGCCCCGCCCGAACGTGGCGGTGCGCCTGTGCAGCATTGAGTGCTGCTTCATCCACCCCCTGGCCACCGACCCGGACGCCGCGAGCTTCGTGGCCGACATCGTGGGCTGGTCGAAGATCTGCAACCGCCTGCACATCTGGGACTACGTGATCAACTACGCCCACACGATCATGCCCTTCCCGAACCTCTACGTGCTGAAGCCGAACATCAACTTCTTCATCGACCACGGCGTGACGGGCATCTACGAGGAGGCCTGCTACTACACGAAGGGCGCCGAGCTCGCCGAACTGCGGACGTACATCATGGCCAAGACGCTCTGGGATCCCAAGTACGACACCGACAAGGCCATCGACGAGTTCTGCGCCGCCTACTACGGCGACGCCGCGCCCATGATCCGCGAGTACATCAACACGGTGCATCGGTCCGCGCAGAGCATCCCGGACATGCACGTGCGCATCTACTCGCCGCCGGGCATCGGGTATCTCACGCCGGAGGTGCTGGCGACCGCCGACAGCCTCTTCGACCGGGCCGAGCGCGCCGTGCGCGACGACCCCGTCCTCCTGCATCGCGTCGAGGTCGCGCGGCTGCCCGTGATGTACTCCCAGATCGCCCTCGGCAAGGGGTCGACCTACCAGGAGCAGGGCGATCGGCTGGTGACGACCTCCTCCGCCGCCATCCCGCGCCTCGCGCGCGACTTCGGGCGGATCGCCCGCGCCGAGGGGCTGACGATGGTCCGCGAAGGCGGTCCTCTGGCCGGCCTTGATGCGTGGCTCGAGTCGCTGCCGCAGGCCGCCTCGGGGGTTGAGATCCTGCGGCTCAGCAACGACGCGCTGGAACTCGCCATCCTCCCCGACATGGGCGGTCGCATCTGGCGGATGCGGCTGAAGCCCTCCGGGCCGGACCTGCTCAAGGTGTACGGGGAGGAGGGCGCCTGGGACCCGCTGACCGGCGGGTACGAGGAGTACAGCGAGGAGGAGTACCGCTCAGCCGGCTGGGCCGAGGCCTACTCCGTGGCAGACAGGGCGGACCGCTCCATCCGCCTGGAGTGCAAGCTGAAGAACGGGTTCACCCTCGCCCGCACGATCGAACTGGAGGCCGATGCGCCCATCGTGCAGATCACCTCGACCCTCACGAACGCGACGAACGCCGCGAAGGCCGCCGCCTTCCGCATCCACCCGGCCTTCCAGGTCGAGACGACACAGCAGGCGGTCGTGCGCATGAAGCGCGCTGACGGCCAGTGGACTGAGCGTTCCCTCGCCAACGCCGAGGACCCCGCCGCCGAGCTGAACGTCTGGCTTCGCGATGCCGACCTGCCCGCCGGCGAGTGGAGCCTCACCGATGAGCGCGCCGGCGTGATGCTCACCCAGACCTTCGATCCTGCGCAGGTCAGCCACGCGCTCCTGAACTGGAGCGGCAAGGACGGCCGCGTGAACCTTGAGCTCTACTCGAAGCAGGCACAGCTGGGAGCGGGGGAGAGCCTGACGCTGCAGCAGACCTACAGGGTGAAGGGGTAGCGGACGACTTCTCCTCCGGCCTGCGTGCCGCTTGGGGGCCTTTGCGGCTTCGCGGTGGGTACTGCCGCCCGCCCGGCGCCGGCGTCAGTGCCTCCGGTTGCCGATGAACTCGACCATTCCGCGGTAGAACTCGACGGTCTGCTCATGGAGGCCGGCCGTGATCAGCCCCCCCAGGGCCTCGCGCGCGCTCCGGACATGCTCCTGCATTCGGCTCTCCGCGTAGGCGAACGAGCCGGCCGCCTCCAGCAGTTCCCGCACGCGCAGCACTTCCCGATCGGTGGCGTCGTGGTCGCCGAGGACGCGCTCAATCTCGGCCCACTGCTCGGGCGTCGCGTTCCGGCGGGCGTGGATGACCATGAGGGTGTCCTTGCCCTCCCGCAGGTCGGTGCCGATGGGCTTGCCCAGTTCCTCCTGCGTTGAGACCAGGTCCAGGATGTCATCGCGGATCTGAAACGCAAGCCCGACCGGCTCGGTGAAGGCAATCATGGCCTCGCGCAACTCCGCGCCGGCTCCGGCGAGGTCCAGCCCGATCAGCGCCGGCGCGCGAGTGACGTAGTATCCGGTCTTCTGCAGGATCATGTCCGTGTACTCGTCCTCATCGGCCGTGACCGTGCTCAAGCCCAGGTAGATGTCCTTGATCTCGCCCCGGCAGATGATCTCGCACGCCTCGTTGTACGTGTTCACTGCCGCGAGTCTGCGTTCGGCGGGGAAGTCGGCCTCCAGGAGACACTCGATCCCCCACGCGTTGAAGATGTCGCCGACGCCGATCGCGACGTTGTAGCCGAAGGCCCGGGCCTCATCGGCCGGCGCTCCGCGCACGCCCAGGGCGTAGTCGGCCAGCATGGCGTGGGCTGAGGGCTTCCCGCGCCGCAGGTCGCTCAGGTCGATCACGTCGTCCTGCACGAGGAAGTAGGCATCGAGGAACTCGAGCGCGCAGGCCGCGTCGATGATCCGCAGGTCGCCGAACCGGCCCGTCGCGCCTTCGTAGGCCGTCACGGCCATGACGGCCCGAATGCGCTTGCCTCCACGCATGACGAAGTCGTCGAGCACGTCGTAGACCCAGCGCTCAACCTCGCGGCCCGCGTAGGCGCTCCGGCGCGCCTCGATGAACGCCACGAGCCGCCTCTCGAGGGATCGCTGGTAGTGCTTCAGGGAGTCAAGGAAGTCCATGAGCCTCCGGTTCCCGTCCCAGTGGTCGTCACCGACAGCGGGCCGGTCGAGGGGGTTCGCCGAGGCGCCGCGCCCCTCCTTGGGGCGACCTGCGCCCCCGTGAACAAACCGGCCGCCGGGAGCGTTGAGTGAAGCAGGCGCTCCGAGGGCCGTCCACCCGCGAAAGGTAGGTCCCGCTTGTGAGGAAGCTGATCGTACTCGCCGCGACTGCAGCCCTGGGCCTGGCCGTGCCGGCCGGTGCTGCCGAGGGCATCAAGTGGCACACCAGTCTGGAGGAGGCCGTGAAGGCGTCGGAGGAGTCGGGGAAGCTGGTGATGCTGACCCTGCACACCGAGTGGTGTGGGTTCTGCACGAAGCTGGAGCAGGAGACCTGGCCTGCGGAGGCCGTCATCGCGAAGTCGGCGGACTTCGAGTGCGCCTCGGTGGACCCTGAGAAGACCGAGGTGAGCGATAGCTACGACGACGGCTCTTACCCCCGCACGTTGTTCATCCGGTCCGACGGCGAGGTCGTGAGTGTGATCCCTGGATTCCTGCCGCCCGAGGACTTCGTGGCGGAGATGAGCCAGGCGACGGAGAACGCGGGCAAGCTTGCCGAGGCCGAGGAGCTCGCCAAGGGGCTCGCCAAGCCCGAGGATGACCTCCCCCACGCGTTCAAGATCGGGGCACTCTACGCCGCGATCGGTCGGACCAAGGACGCGCTCCTCTGGCTGACCCCGGCGTATGAGGGGCGCGAGGCCCTGCCCGAGGCCGATCGCGGCGAAGTGGCCCTGGCCTACGGGCTGAGGCTCGCGGCGGACCTGCAGCACGAGAAGTGCCTGTCGGTTCTCCAGCCCTTCATCG
>VGFB01000175.1 GCA_016869015.1 Armatimonadota bacterium | reverse complement strand
GGCCTTCATCGGCTACCTGCAGATGCTCTACGGCCCGATCCGCAGCCTGCTGCAGGTGCATAACACCATCAACCAGGCCCTCGCGGCGCTGGCGCGCATCTTCGAGATCACCGATACGAAGCCGGAGATCACGGACGCCCCGGGCGCCGAGGCCCTCAGCCGTATCGAGGGGCGTGTCGCCTTCGAGAACCTGAGCTTCCGCTACCACACCGGGGAGGTCGTGCTGCAAGGGGTGAACCTCACCTCCGAGCCGGGCCAGACGGTCGCCCTCGTCGGCCGCTCCGGCGCCGGGAAGACCAGCATCGCCAATCTCATCCCCCGCTTCTATGACCCGCTGGAGGGCACGGTGCGGGTGGACGGCCGTGACCTGCGGACCGTGACGCTCGCTTCGCTTCGGAAGCAGATCGCGATCGTGCTTCAGGACACGTTCCTGTTTGACGACACCGTGCGGGAGAACATCCGCTACGGCCGCCTCGACGCGACCGACGAGGAGGTGCAGGAGGCCGCGACCGCCGCGCACGCCCATGAGTTCATCATTGACGACCTGCCCGACGGGTATGAGACGCAGATCGGCGAGCGCGGTGTGAAGCTCTCCGGCGGCCAGAAGCAGCGGATCGCCATCGCCCGCGCGCTGCTGGCCGACCCGCGCATCCTGATCCTCGACGAAGCGACCAGCTCGGTGGACACCGAGGCTGAGCGGATCATCCAGTCGGCCGTCAACCGCCTCGTGCGCGGCCGGACGACCTTTGTGATCGCCCACCGCCTCTCCACCATCGTGAACGCCGACCAGATCCTCGTCCTGGAGGATGGCCAGATCGTCGAGCGCGGAACGCACGCCGATCTCATGGCCCTCGGCGGGCTCTACAAGGAGATGTACGAGCGGCAGTTCGACATCCCGGAAATCGAACCCGGCCCGGGGGATGGGGCCGGGCCGAAGCCGGTCGGCGGGCCGCGCTTCCCGGGAGAGGAGTACTCGGGGGGGTAGGAATCAGTCAGCGCCGGGCCGGCTACGGAGGGGAACCACTTTCGCCAGGCCCGGCGCTTTCAGGGGCACGTAGGTCGGAGCGCCTGCTCCGACACTGTCCTATTCGCTGCAGCAGCAGCTTCCACCTGCCTGCATCTTCGCCGATTCCACAGTGTTCTTCATCAGCATCGTCGCGGTCAGCGGGCCCACGCCGCCGGGCACGGGGGTGAGGATTCCGGCGACCTCCTCGGCGCCCTCGGCGACATCCGGGCTCGGCGCGCCGACATCGATCACGAGCGCGCCCGGCTTGATCCAGTCCGGCTTGATGAGCCCCGGCACACCCGTCGCCGAGACGAGGATCTCCGCATTGCGCGTGTGAGACGGCGTGTCCTTGGTCCCGATGTGGCACACCGTCACCGTCGCCAGCAGGTCCAGGAACAGCAGGGCCACCGGCTTGCCGACGATCTCCGAGTGCCCCACCACCACCACCTCCGCGCCCTTCAGCTCGCGCCCCGAGGCCTCGGCCAGCGCCAGCACGCTCTGCGCGGTGCACGGGGCCAGCCGGCGGTCGCCCTGCACCACCGAGCCCGCGTTGGCCGGGCTGACGCCGTCGACGTCCTTGACCGCGATGATCGCCGCCTGCATCGCGCGCTGGTTGATGTGCGTCGGCACCGGGGTCAGCAGGATGATGCCCGTGACGCCCTTGTCGGCGTTCAGCGCGCTGATCACGTCCAGCAGCTCGTCCTGCGTTGTATCCGCCGATAGCTCCCGCAGTTCGTACGGGATGCCCATCTCATCGGCCGTCTTCTTCTGCGAGCCCGCGTAGCGCTTCGCGCCCTCGTTGTCGCCCACGAGAACCGCCACGAGCTTCGGTGTCGCTCCGCGCTGCGCCAGCACCTCCAGCTCCTTGCGCAGCCCCTCCTTGATCGCATCGGCGATCGGCTTACCCTTCAGCAGTTCAGCACTCACCAGCGTCGCCTCCTGACAGGTTCGCGGGCCGGCGGCCCGGTATCATGACAGTATCCGCTCGACGACCTTTCTCCAGGTCGTGTCGGCCAACTCGTGAGACTTCCTCCCCGGCCCGTCCAGGGCCTCCTGCATCTCGGCTTTGAAGGCCTCGTCCTTGATCGAGGAGAGGTTGATCGCGACGTTCAGCCACGCGCAGTGCCGCGCCGCCTCGGCCAGCTTCACCGCGCAGCCGACATCGCTGATCAGCATCGGGTTGCCGATGTCGCACAGCTCCGCCGCCAGCGCGATCGTCCTGTCACAGCACTCGGCGATCGCGCGCGGCACCCCCGCCGCTGTCTTGCAGGCATCCTCAATGGCGGCGCTGCGCCGAGCCTTCTGCTCGTCCGTCTCGCGGGGGAGCTTGTAAGCCGTGCCGACCTGGGAGTAGACCGCGACATCCAGGTCCACGAGCGCCAGCAGCCGCTCGCGCACCTCATTCAACTCACCGAGGATGCGCTGGACCTGGTCTTCCACGTCGGCGAACTTCTCCTTGCCCACGGTGAAGTTGCCGACCATCGAGGCCAGCGCATTCCCCAACGCCCCGGCCAACGCCGCCCCGCTCCCGCCCCCGGGCGCGGGGAGGTTGGACGCCAGATCGGCCACGTATCCGCCAACCGAACCGTTGCGGTAGCCAGGCATCGTCAACACTCGTCCTTCCGACGTGCGCTCACATGACGGGACGAGTTGTTCCTCGGGCAGGGAACCGGCACCTCCCCGCCGCCGCGCTGTGCGCCGTTCCGTGCCTGCGGCTCGCCCGAGCCGCGCCGTTCCCGTTGCACTGCGGGTCAGGCGACCTGCAGGCACGGAACGACAACGTCCACGTTGCAGGTCGGGCGACCCGCAAGGACAGAACAGCACCGGTTGTTCAGCGCTACTTCAGTGTGGACTCCAGAACTTCGATGGCGTCCGCCACCTGCGCGCGGACGGCGTAGAGGCCGCCGATCTCGCCCTCGACGAGGCGCTTGAGGCCGACGCGGTAGACGATGACGCCAACCGGCTCATCGACGGAGGAGAGGGTGAGGCGGAGCCGCCCGTCGCGCACGTCGACGGTTCCGCCCGACACGTTCTGGGCCCCCTTGAGGCCCGCGCCCTCGGTGGCGCAAGGCCGGCCATCGACGAGGAACCGCGAGTAGGGCCCGCCGCGGTACTCGGTGTCATCGTAGACGTTCAGCACCAGTTCGTAGCGGCCGTCGGGCAGCTTCGTGCTCACCTCGATGGGTAGGTCGGAGCGTTTGCCGCCCTGGTGGTGTAGCCACCCTTCCTCGAGGCCGAACGTCCAGCCCTCGGTGGCCTCGAAGCTGAGGTCGCGGATCTCGTAGCTGGTCGAGGCGCCGGAGAGCGCCTCGGCCAGGTCGTGGGCCGCGGCGAGCGCCTTGCGCCCGGCCTCGGCCGCCTTCGGCTTGCGGCCCTCGGCCTGCGCGACGAGGCCCTCGAGCATCCGCAGGTAGTCGTAGTCCTCCGCGCCCTCGCGCATCAGCTCCCAGCGGATGGTCGGCACGAGGCGGTCGAGGATCGGCGTCGGCGGATCGTACGTCCTCAGGGGCGGGTAGAAGAAGTAGCCGTCGCCCTGCCGGTACCGGTAGGTGAACTCGGGGAGCATGAAGTTGGGGCGCTCCCACGGGGTGACTTCCCGGCCCCACCACGTCGAGAGGTAGTACAGGTAGCCGTTCGCGTTCCGCTGCCAGACGGTCCAGAACATCCCCCGGTGCTGCTGCCCGCTCTGGGGGATGAGGCAGTTGGTGCTCACGTCGTAGAGCCAGTAGTCCGCGCCCTTCGCGCGCTGCTCGGCGGCGACGTCTTCGCGGTACATCGTGCAGTAGGGCACCCAGATGGAGATGAGCGACCGCCCGTCCTCCACCAGCTCCGCGAGCCGCGGGCGGTTGGCGGGGTCGTAGGTGAGCGCCGTGCGCAGACGCGGGTCGGCCTGCCGAATGAGCCGGCAGATCTGCAGTAGCGCCGGGGTGTCGTCCTCGGAGGGCTCGTCGGTCACATAGTACACCGCCCGATCCAGCCAGCCCCTCCCCGCGAGGTGCTCGGCGATCGCGCGGAAGACGTTCACGACCAGCGTGTCGAAGGCCGGGTTCACCGACCCGTCGGCGTTGAGGCGCTCGACCACCGTCCCCTTCGCATCGGCGAAGCGCAGGATGATCTCCTGCTTCCCGTCGACCTCGCGGCGGCCCCAGAGGTACGGGGCGATGCTGAAGGCGCTGAAGGCGTCCCGCTCATCGAGGTAGCGGGTCGCTTCGCGGTCAAAGCCCGAGAAGTCGAGCGTCGCCTCGCCGGTGGCCTTGCCCTCGGCATCGAGCGCGAACTCCCAGCGGATCGCGCCTCCGGAGAGCGGGTTGAAGGCCATCGTCCCGGGCGCGTAGAGGAACGGCGAGAGCCGCGCGCGGATGTACTCGTCGAAGTAGAGCCGGACGAGGGCCTCCTTCTCCTCAGGCGTCTTGCAGCCGTGCGCCTTGTAGAGGTTGCCCTCGGCGAAGCCGATCATGCTCTGCAGAATCGGCCGCTCCGGCAGCGCGAAGTCACGCACGCGCAGCTTCACGTTGACCGAGGCCGGGGCCCCCTCGCCCGGCAGGAGGCTGACGTCGCCGGTGTACTGTCCGGGTCGCGCCGCGGCCGGGACCTGGAGCGCGATCCACAGCACGAGGTTCCGGTTCGGCTCCAGCTCGAAGCGATCCCGCGTGGGGTCGACGGGCAGCAGCGGATCGGGCCGGAAGCTGGGCTTCTCAGAGGGCTTGTCCGGCTCGTAGGGCGCATTCACGTCCACCCACTCGACCCGGTAGACGCGCATCCCCTCGGCGGGCAGTGCAGTGCCTCCCGGCCCGCGCAGGGCGCTCACCTCGATCGCGACGTCCGCCGCGCGCTCCGCCGACCGCACCACCACCTGGAAGGCCTCCCACTCGTTCCGCGCGCAGTCCAGGTCGACGGCGCCGGGGCGCCACGTCTCAGAGGGCGCTTCCTCGCGGGTGATCTTCAGCAGGGGCGAGACGCCGTAGGCCTCGAGCGTCGGGGCCGCAACCCCCGGAGCAGTCAGGCAGACCAGACCGATGAGACAGAGCATGCCATACCTCCTCAGCCGGCAGTGACGCGCGCGAAAAGGCATCCCTTGGGGTAGCCGATGGGCTGGGCGACAGGGTGTGTCTCGCCCGCGCCGTCGGCGGTGAACGGGGTCACCTTGACCTGCCCACCGAGCCGCGGCAGCGAGAACCGCGCGCCGGGGGCGTCGCTCCAGAGGTACCACGCATTCCCGGCCCGGACGACCTCCCACGCGCCGTTCTGCTGGTACACCGACAGGAGGGGGCTCCCCGCCAGGTCCACGGTCGTCGGCTGGTCGGTCGGCTCGCCGTGAGTCAACACCGGGGCATCGCCGAAGGCGTCGAGCTTGAACTGCGGCGAGCCCGGCGGCGCGGGCCGAGTCCCTTTCTGCTCGCCCGTGTTGGCGGCGACGGTGACCATCTTGACCAGCAGGGCCTCGCTGCTCCCCAGGGGCTTGTCGTCCAGACTGAGCGCGGCGATGACCCCGATGGGCGATGCGCTGCCGAAGGCCATCGCGGAAGTCGCCATCGGCTGCCGGGTGAGCGCGCCGGCCACCGCCTGCAGGCGGGGGGCGTCGAGCACGAGCCGCTCCTCATCGACGAGGCGCTTGATCTGCCCCGTGTCGGCGGCGTAGGCGCCCAGGTCGCCCGCGCCGGCCGCCGCCTCCGTCAGGCTCAGCACCCGCTCGTAGCCCAGCGGCGGCGTGGCTCCGCCGAGCAGTTGCCGCAGGCGGTTCGTCCACCCCAACCGGAACGCCGCGGCGGGCGCCCGGGCGTCCGGAGCGAAGCACTCCTCCTCCGGCCGTCGGAGCACGACCCCCGCCCGTGCGGCATCCAGGGCGCGCGTGCGGAAGACGTAGCCCGCGAGCGCCGCCGGCCCCCAGCGCACCGGGTCGCTGCTCACATCGAAGTACTCCATCCGCCGCACGTCGGGGTTCGTGTTGTAGGTGAACATGATCATCGCGTCGAGGTCCTGCAGGGAGGCATAGGCGGTCGCCTCGAGCAGCCCGACGCCCCGGAACTTACTCGGCCAGCACGCGCCCCACTCCCGCAGCACCAGCGGCTTGCCGGCCACCGCCGCCCGCAGCGCGGAGCTCGCGAAATCCTGCCCGACCTCATCGGCGATGGGGTTGGTGTTCGTGTAGAAGCTCGGCACGCGCCACTCGCGCCCCGCGCTGAAGATCGGGTGATCGTAGTACCAGTTGCAGCCGATGAAGTCGAGCTCCTCGGCCACGGCGCCCAGATCGGCCGGAACCTCCCAGTCCGTGACCGCGGTGATCGGCGCCCGAACCCCCGCGGCGCGCAGCGCGCGCTTCATCTCGGCGAAGTAGTCGCGGTGGAGGCTCTGACAGCAGCGGTACAGGTCGGCCTGTCGGGTTGAGGTCATCATCCCCACGCGCGGAGCGCCGGTGGGGGAGGGGAAGTCGGCGTCGCGCGAGCCGACCCCGGTCAGGCGCACGGAGGCGTCCTCCAGGCGCTCATCGAAGCCGAGGGCCGAGCGGCCGTCCGGCTCCTGCCAGGCCTGGCGCAGCGTCTCCGTGTTCCCGTAGCGGCTCCGCAGCCAGAAGTTCCAGCGCGCCTGCAGCTCCGCGAGGTAGGGCGCCGGCATCTCCCCCCACTTCCGCATCCGCGCGAACAGGCCGTTCTCATCGCACAGTTCGACCATCACCACCGCTGGATCGCGCCCCAGCGGCAGGTTCGTGTAGGGGTTCACGCGGTCGGCGAGGAGGCTGCGAGCATACTCGATCTGCAGCTCGATCAGGCGCTCGTTGAACACGGCCGCCGGCTTGGCCCCCCGCCCGAGGGCGGCGGCCTGCGGCACGCCCTCCGCCTCCTGGAAGGTGCGGAAGTCCAGCAGGTCGAGGTAGGCGTGTATGCCCCGCGCCTTCAGGGCGTGCACCCAGTAGAAGATCGCGTCCAGCTTCTCCGGGTCGATCCGCTCGGCCGCCCCGGCGCGCTCGGCGGGCAGCAGCCCCTCCACCCCGTCGATGTGGTGCAGCCGCACGAGGTTGAAGCCTGCCCGCGCGATGACGTCGGCCGCCTGCTCGATCGTCTCGTGCGGCACGAAGGCGGAGTCCTTGGCGACGTTGATGCCCCAGAACCGGCCGCGCGTGCCGTCCTCGAAGTAGAAGTGGCCGTCCGTACCGACGAACAGGAAGCCGTGCTTCCCGGCGGGCGGGTCCAGCGTCGCCGAGAAGTCGACGAGGGCGCTGTCGGGGAAGGGGGCCTGGTTCGGGTCCAGGACCGGCAGCGAGGTCTCCGGGGCGATGGCGGGTCGGGGGACCTCGTCCAGGCGGCCGAGGCTCAGCAGGCCGACCCCCAGCAGCGAGACGCTCAGCATGGCGGAACCCCCGGCGGGGGTGCGGAGCGCGGCCAGTCGAAGGCGGGGGGCGGAAGGCATCGGTTGGGAGGCTCTCCCCCTCGGCTCAGAACCCCGGCACGGCCTGGCCCGAGAGGGTGGGCTCGGGCAGCGATCCCACGGTGCCCACCAGGCGCCGATCCCTGGCCAGCGCCTCCAGCAGTGGG
>VGFB01000174.1 GCA_016869015.1 Armatimonadota bacterium | reverse complement strand
TCCGTTGGGTGCAGCTTGTACTTCGGACGCTCATCACCCTCATCGGGGGAGTCATTGACGAACTCGTTGCGGCCACAGCAGACGGTCACGGGAACCGGCATGGTCTCCCCCCCTGGGCCGGTAGGGAGAGACTTCCTGCCCGAGCAGTCCGCGGGGTTGCCCCAGGGAGCGGTACGCTCTGCCGGGCACCCGTCGTGCTGGTCCCCGCGGTTCGCGTCCCACGCGTACACGTGCATCAGGGCCACCGCGTCATCGGCCTCCTGCTGGTCGGCTCCTGCCAAAGCGATCGTGGCGCCGTTCGTGTCCTTGATGTTGAGGGCGAAGCACTCGCTCTCTGGGGCCACTGCGAGGCGCCCGTCAATCTCGGCCCCAATGACGTCCGCCTCCAAAGAGCCCACCGTCGTCTGCGTGTCGCGGTCGACTACGATCACCTCACCGAGGCGGTTCCCAGTGTCGCGAATGACGACGTGCAGTTCCATCGGTGAGGCGGCCTCGAAGAAGAGCCACCCGGCCGGGACTGCGGGACGGTTGACCTGATTCTCGATCCAGACATCCGGGTCGTCGTTGATCTGCTCCGGCGGAGTGAAGACCGCGACGAAGTCCTCGATCTCGGCTTCTTCGTACTCCCCCGAGTTGTGGTTCATCCACGTGCCGTCATGCGCCACGTAGACCGAGAGCGTGCCGCCGGCGGGGTGAGGGTCGCGGTCTTCGACGATGGCGGTGGCGGAGTCCTGGCCCTGCTGACCGGCGTGCGTCGCGGTCACGGTGACGGTGAACTGGCCCACGGTCTCGAACACGTGGGTCGTGGGGTTGTCCGTGGAGTGCGCCGACTCGTCGCCGAAGTCCCACTCCCAGGTGACTTCGCCCCCCGGCAGCTCCTGGCCGTCGACGTAGGCGACGGCGGCAAAGAAGGCCGGGTTGTCCACCTGGCTCGTGAAGGGATCCGTCTCGGGCTGCACGATCTCCACCGTCAGCCCCGCCAACGCCGGGCCGGCGCACAGCCCCCCCGCGCAGGCCGCCCATGCCAACATCCATCCAACACGTCCCTGCCGCATCGCGACAACCTCCCTTTCCGGGCCTTGGCCCACCAGACCGACGCCGCTTCACTGCGGCGGTGCGACGGACAACCGGGCCAGATGCTGCTGTGCGTACCTGGCCCAGGGGGTGTCGGGGTAGTCGGCGACCACGGTGCTGAGGCAGGTCACCGCCGGGTCGGTCTGCCTCAGGCGCAGGTGCAGCAGCCCGAGGGTGTAGAGCGCATTCGCCGCGGTCCCGGCGCCGGGAGCGCGGTCGCGCAGCCGCTCGACGAGGGCCTCGGCCTTCGCGGCGTCGCCCGCTACCACGTACCGCCCGAGCAACTGCAGCTCGACGCCGTCGCGGTTGGGCCAGTCCGGGCCGACGGACAGCGCGCGTTCGAGGCGTCCGGCATCGGCAGCCGCGTCGGCGGCGGCAAAGGTCATGCAGTAGTGGTCGTCGGGTGTGAGGCCGGCTTCGCCGACCAGCGCCGCGAGCCGTTCGTAGGCCATCCCGGCGAGGCGCGGCTGCTCCGGCACGTACTGCTCGGCGGTGTTGCGGTAGAAGCGGGCCAGGGCCTCGGCTCCGAGGCCCTGGGCACCCACGTCGAGGTACCGAACGAAGGTCTGCTCGACACACGGCCAGGGCAGCGTGGCCTGCAAGGGGCCGGGCGCGAAGACCTCCGACTGCGCGGAGAACCGCTCCACGGTCTCCCGCAGGTGCGCCACCAGCGCCCGGCGGTCATCGGCCAGGAGGCCGGCGCGCGCCTCCGCCGCCTGCCAGGCCGGGCCGTAGCGCCGCGCAGCCAGTTCGCTCTGCATCAGGCTGTCAAGGAAGGCCGCGGTCGCCGACCGCCGGCGCTCGCCGGAGCACTCCGCGACAAAGCGCGTGAAGGCGTCGCGCTCGCCGAGCGGATCGAGGCGCGGGGTGCGGGCGGCTCGCCACACTCGGTAAGCCCGCGCGACCTCGCGATCCTCGGCCAGGAGTCGCGGCAGGGGCGGCGCTGGGGCACTCAGGGGATCGAGAAACACGCCCGACAACAGCACGTTCATGCTCAGGTTGCGGGAGATCAGCACCCGGAGCGTCGCCGGACCGGTGACGGCGAACTGCTGGTAGACCCCGTTCAGGAAGAAGCGGACATCGGCTCCCGTCTGGTAGCGCCCATCGCCATCGAACACTGACACGGTGTAAGCCCGACCGGGCTCGTAGTAGTGGTGGTCGTTCACGAAGTACAGGGCCAGCCGGTGTTCACTGGGCGATTCCACCCGGATCTCAAGCCACAGGTCCGGCCCGACTCCGCGCGGATACGCCTCGCCGCGGTCATCCCAGTTCGCCGCGCGGCGGACGCGGGAGAGGGGGTTGTACAGCGAGGCGGGGTGCGTGTCCGTGGGGCGGGAGACCCAGTGGCGGACCGGTTCCTCGGGGCGGCCGGTGCGCGGCGTGACGCGCAGTCCGCCGCCGTACTCGCCCGACAGGTCGTTGGGCGCCTGCTGCGCGCAGAGGATGAACGACTCGCTGCCGTAGGACGCATACCAGTCGCCCCGCGTCGAGCGGTCCTCGCCCAGGTACCGCACGCTGGGGGAGTCCGCCGTCTCGGCCAGGCCCCGCAGAGACTGCAGCCGTCGCTGCGCGAAGGCCGCCTCAGCTGCGACCGACCAGAGACCGGAGCGCGAGGCCCCGGCGTACGCCTCCTCGGCGGCCTCCCAGCGCCCGATGAACTCCAGGCACTGGGCCTGCCGGAACGCCGACCAGTACCGCAGGCGCTCGTCCCCGGCCGCGCGAGCGAGGGCGCGGAGGGCGTCCGAGGCCTCAGCGTACCGCCCGCCCGCGAGGTCCATCTCCGCCAGGCCCAGGCGAGCGTGGTCTGCCACGGGCCCGCCAGCCCTGAGAGCCGCCGAGTACGCGGCGCGGGCCGCGGCCCGGCGTCCGGCGCAGTGCAGCCACTGGCCCGCGCACAGGTCCGTGAGTTGCTGCACCAGCGTACCGGGGTAGTCGTCGCCGATCCGGCACAGTGCCGTGGCGGCCCCGTCGACGTCCCCCGCCAGCCCCAGCTTCTCGGCGCCTTGCCAGCGCGCGGGGATGCGCTGCGACTCCTCCAGCGTCCACTCCCTGGCGCCGGGCCCGACCGCAACCTGCGAGGCCAGCCGGAGGGCCGCAATGAGCAGCTTCAGCTCCGTGGGCGAGGAGACTCGCGCCAGGTGTGGCTGGTTGTCCGGGAGCAGTGCCAGGCACGGCGTGGTGCGGTCGCCCGACGCATCGAACACGGTGATGAGGCAGTGTACGGTCTGCTCGTCGAATGGCCGGCGCTGACGGACCAGCCACTCAACCAGGGCGCGTTTCGTCTCCGGAGTCGGCGGCCAACACGCGGCGACCTCCGCGATGAGCTGCCGGTCGTCCTCGCCCGTCGCCAGCGTCGCGAGGCGCTCGCGAACCAGGCCCTCGAGGTCGGCGGCATAGCGGTTCGCGTAGTAGCCGACCAGGGGATCGAGAAGCTCCGGGACAGCCGCCTCCGATGCCCCGACACGCAACGCCTCCCGGTACCGATCTCGCGCCTCCTCGGTCCGCCCGAGGCCCCGAAGCGCGTCGCCCTCGCCCACCAGCCCACGCGCCGCGTCGGGCCAGCCTGTACGCAGGGCCGTGTACTGCCTCCAGGTCAACAGCGCTGCTGTGTAGCGTTCAGTCTGCTGTAGGTGAGCGCCCAGCATTGGCAGCAGGGGCTCGGGCGCCAACGGGGCCAGGGGATCGCTCGCGACAAGGTACACGTCCGCATCGTCGGTGGCCGATACGCGCGCGATCAGAAGCCGGCCGTTCGCGCCGCCTTCGGGGCCTGGGACACGCGGAACCGGCACGGCTCCCCATGTGCCGTCCTCCACCGTCGCGACGGGCCCCGGCTCCGTGCCGGGCCCGCCATCCCAGGAGATGTCCACAGAGACAGCTGCTTCACCGTGAGTCAAACACAACAGGCTTGCGGCGGCAGGGAGCACGGCCCGCTCGCCCAGCGAGAGCGTCGCCGCCACGGGAGCCCCTTCCGTTACGTGCAGGCAGGTGAGTGCGTACGCCGTGCCGACGGCGTCACGCGTGACCGGGGCGCTCCACGCCAACGCCTCTGCAGGTTCGCACGCCCACGTGGCAACAGGCGGGAGCTCACTGGGCCTGGACTGAGCACTCAGGCCCAGACACGGCAGGGCGCCGATGAGTGACACGACGAGAGGACGAGAACGGATGGGGGGAGGCGAGCGCACCTGTGATTACCCTCCATTACGGGAATCCGAGTGCGTTCCACCACGATATGGTACATTCGAACGTCTCTACTATTCACTTCCAGGGGATGAGATGTCAATGTGTCTCAATTGCGACTATCATCACACGATGCGATCTGAGGTAGCCTGTCTTCATGTACACATGGGTATCGAGGCAATGGGAAGCCTGATCTGCGAGGGTCGCGAGGCGTCGTGGTAGAGCGTGTTGACGGCGATGCGGGTGAGGCGCTCGCGGCCGAGGGGGCCGCCCGTGTTAGGGTTCACGTCGAAGCGCGGGAAGTTGCTGCTGGAGATGTCCACCCGAATGCGATGGCCCTTCGCGAAGCGGTTGGCGGTCGGGTACAGCTCAAACCGCAACTCGTAGACCTCCCCCGGCAGCGCGAGCTCCTCCCGTTCGAAGCCGCTGCGGAAGCGAAGACGACCGATGCTATCGACCAGGTTGACGGCTGCGCCTGCCGGGTAGGCGCCTCCAGGCGGGTGGACGTCCAGCAGCTTGGCCGTGAAATCCGTGTCCGGCCCGTCGGTGGACACCCAGAGGCGCACCTCGATCGGTCCGGCGACTGCCAGGTCCCCCTCGAACGGAGCGGTCTCGAAGCAGAGCACGTCCGGGCGCGCCGCGAGCGGCAGGTTGCCCCGTGTGAAGGGGAAGCGGCCGTCGTTGCTCTGGTCGAAGCCGCCGGCGGGGATCGGAATCGCGGAGAGCTGCCCGCCGATGGTCGGTACGGGATCGCGCGGGTCGAAGGTGTAGGAGGTCGGGGGCGCGTCCGCTTCAGGAGGCTCGGGGCTCAGGCTCCCATCGGCGTGGAAGTAGAACGGCGTTGGGCAGACGCCCGGCGGGGGCCATGTGTCGGCGGCTCGCCACTGCCCTCCGTGTTCGATGGCGCGGCCTCCGTCCGCCAACCCGCGTCCTCCGCCCATGAGGAAGTACCGAACGGGCTCGGCCTGCGCGAGGGCCGTGGGCAGGTCCTTCAGGAAGTGGTCGAACCACTGCAGCCGCACCGACTCGTAGTGGGAGAGGCCGCCCTCGGGCCGAAACGAGAGGTCCCCCGCCTCCGGCACGCCGACTCCCCCGTGGTGCCACGGACCCATCAGCAGATGTACCGGCGACGTGCTCCGGCGGGAGAGCTCAACGAAGTTCTCCACCGTCGCGCGCGTGTAGGTGTCATACCAGCCGCCCACATACAGCGTCGGCACGTCGGCGTGCCGGCCGTAGTAGGGCCGTGGACCGTAGCCGGGTTGCCGCCAGTAGTCGTCGTACGTCACATGGCTCAGAAGGTCCAGACACCACTCCTCGTAGGACGGCACGAGCCGCAGCGGCGACGCCCCTCTCCGCACCGTACCGGTCCGGAGCCACTCCCACACATTCCCCGCCGCCTCGTCCAGCGCGGCCTTGAGGCCAGGATCGGCCAGCGCCTCCTTGCTGGTGGCCGCCATGCTGAAGGCGTAGACGAGGAAGCGCTGCTCCAGGGCCCCATTCTGGCGCATCGAATGATGGTAGTAGCTCGACGGACCGAAGGTGACCACCATCGCGCTGAGGTGCGGGGGATTCAGCGAGGCCAGAGCGCTTTGCGCGGCGGCCTCGTACGACGCGCCCATCGTCCCGACCTGACCCGCGCACCACGGCTGAGCGGCCAACCACTCGACGGTATCGTAACCGTCGGGGCCCTCATGAGCAAAGGCGTAGAACTCGCCCTCGGACTGGTACCGGCCACGCACGTCCTGCATCGCGGCGATGTACCCGCGCTCGGCGTAGAAGCGCCCCGTCAGGGCGTGGTTCGTCTTGTCGTAGGGCGTGCGGGTGAGCAGGACCGAGAAGGCGCCCTCCAGCTGCGTGCCGTCGCGCGCGGGGAAGTAGAGGTCCGTCGCGAGGCCGACGCCGTCGCGCAGAGGCACCCGCACATTGGCCTCCACGAGCACGTCGTACTGGGGCGCTGAACACGCCGAGCGAGGCGGCTGGTTCACTGGGGCGAACTCCTGGCGGCACGGTTGACCTGACCTGAGCAGGACGTCAATTCCCGCCGCAACACTTCACTCCTGCCTGACGGGAGCGCCCCCGGGGAGGGACGCCGGGCCCCGGGGCTGAACCGACACGCGCTGGGCATCTGCGAGCAGGGGAGCGGCACGATGCAGTTCGGCTTCGGCAAGGTGGACATTACGCCCCGGGTCGGCGTCGAGCTGTACGGCTATGGCCCGTTCCTCAACCGTCACTCCATCGCGGTGCGCGAACGGCTCTTCGCCCGCGCGCTCGCCGCGAGCGACGGCGCGACGACGGCGGTGCTGGTGAGTTGCGACCTGGTGGGCGTCTCGCCCGAGATCACCGCCGAGGTGCGCGGGCGCGTTCAGGCTGAGGCGGGCGTGCCCGGCAACCACATCTGTGTCCACGCCATCCACACGCACTCGGGGCCGCGGACGAAGTTCACCATCGGCTGGGGCGCGGCGGACGCACCGTACCTGGAGCTACTGCCCAAGCGCATCGCCGCGGCCTGCGTTGAGGCGGTCCGCCACCTGCGGCCCGCGACCCTCAACCACACGGTGGTCCCGTGCGAGGGGCTTGGGTACAACCGCGAGGACGACGCGCGACCCGAGCTGACCGATGCCCTGCGCGAGGACTGGCGGCCGGCGAAGCCCGAGCTGACCGACACCGAGGCTCACGTGCTGCGGGTCGATGTCGATGGGCGGGCGGTCGGGTTCGCCTCGTACTTCTCGTGCCATCCGGTGGTCGGGCCGCAGAGCAGCCGCTACATCCACAGCGACTTCGTGGGGGTCGCCACGAACCTGCTGGAGCGGGAGATCCCCGGCGCGATCGGGCTCTTCCTACAGGGGTGCCAGGGCGACATCAACTCCTGCGTCGTGCACCACGGCGAGCAGGACTCGCTGCTGGCGCTGGACGTGCTGGCGGCCCGCTATGCGCGGCAGGTCCGGCCCGGTCTCCGCGAGATGCAGCCCGTGGCGGGCGAGACCGTGCGCGCGCTCAGCCGACGGTACCGGCTGACCCACGATCCCGTGCCCGAGGCGGAGCTGCGCGCCATGCTGGCGGAGCGGGAGGCGATCCTCGCGGCCCCGGGCGCGTCGGACGCCGACCACGAAGTGCGCATGGCGACCGTGTACGCCGTGGCGCTGCGGCGGGAGTTGGCGCGGCTGGAGGCCGGCGAGCCGGTCGAGGACACGATCGAAGTGCAGGGCCTGCGCCTCGGCGACCTGCTGCTTCTCGGCGCGCCCCTGGAGATGATGCTGCGGTACAAGACGCGCGTGCAGGGCGCCTTCGAGAGGCC
>VGFB01000173.1 GCA_016869015.1 Armatimonadota bacterium | reverse complement strand
AACCGGTAGTCGAAGAGGAGCCGGTCCCACTGCTCCATCTCGACCCCGCGGCCGGCAAAGCTGAAGTTGACCGCCTGCGGGTCGCCCTTGGCCTCCGGTTGCCAGCGCACCGCCCATCCCCCGCCCTTTCCCTCCTCCGTCCGTGCGGCCGAGCCGCCCCAGCCCTTCAGCTCGCCCTCGGCATCCTCGAGGACCAGCGTCGTCCCCTGCGCCCAGACGACTCCCGCATGGATCAGCAACGCCGTCCCGATGGCCTTGCACATGCCGTCGCCCTGCCTCCGTTGCCTGGTGGTCTGTTGGCCGCCATCGCCGTCGTTGTAGGAGCGGCTTCAGCCGCGACATGTCACCCACAGACCCGCGGGCGAACGGCTATCGCGGCTGAAGCCGCTCCTACAACGGCGGGAGTCCGGGCCAACGGACCACTCACGCGTACCTCTCCGTCACCTCGGCGGCGATGCGGGCCCAGTCCCAGAGCCGCTGCGGTTGGTACCTCACGGTGCTGATGTCCTTCATGTGAATCTCGACGATGCAACCCCTGGCCTTCGCGAGCTTCTCCTCCATGTCGCGCCGCACGTAGTCGGGGTCCCAGGTCTCGGCGGCCAGGACCGCCGGGTTGGGCTTCCAGGCGAAGATGAACTCGTCGGTCATGTTCGCAACGGCGCGGTCGAAGTCCACCCAGGGGCTCATCGAGATCTTCTTGAGGTTGGGGAGGTGCTCGCGGAGGATGTCGACCTTGTGGTCCAACGGCTCGCAGCAGCCGTAGTAGTTGCGCCCCCAGCGGGCGAACCAGCGAGCCTCGTGGCGCAGGGCGAACTCGACGTGCATCGCCGGGGAGACCTCGGAGAAGATCTGCGCCGCACCGACGCCCCAGAGCTCACTTGGGGGCGCGGCGAGGAGGTCCTGGGCCTCGTACTGATCGAGGCGGTGGAGCCACGCCGAGACGAAGCGATCCATCAGCAGGTTCACGTAGTCGGGCCGCATCGCCATGTCCATCAGGATCTCGGTGACGCCCGTCCAGCGGACCAGCTCGTCCCACGGTGCGAACCAGAAGCCGCCGGTCCTGCTGATCTGCACCGGCAGCACACCGTCGAAGATCTCCTCGCGCATCGCCAGTTGCCGCTGCGTCTCCGCCTCGTCGTGGGAGACCTCGGGGAACGCGATCTTCTCCGCGTCGGACTCGTCCTTGACCTGGACATGGAAGTGCCGCGAGACCACGTCGCTGGTGTCGTCGGTCCGCGCGATGTCGACGTCCTCGTTGAGCCCGAAGCCCGTGTCGCGGATGCACAGCGGCTGGCCGCTGGCGCCGCTCACCACCATGTCGCCGGGCATGTGCCGCCAGCTGTAGAGCGTTCGCCGCAGGCCGACCTCAAGGCCCCGACAGAAGCCGTCCTCGCAGCGCAACTGCAGCTCGCCGTCCACGTCCATCTCGTTCCAGGGCTCCTGGTAGATCTGAACGGTCGGCTTGGCGCGCTCGAGCCGGTTGATGCGCGCGTGGTTCTCGGCGTGCTCCTGCTGGATCGGCAAGGCCGCGATCTCGGCGATCTCCCGGCCCAGCTCACGCAGGATGTGCTTGTCTCCGGCTGGAATGCCCATCCCGTCTGTGCCTCCATCGGTCATCCGACGTCCCCCTTCTGAAGGACGGGGGGCCGGGGGGTAGGAACACGGCTGCCGTTTCCGCCCGCGCTCGCGCACAACCTTGTTGGAAGGGGCCCTTCAGAGATGCTGCTCCACATGACCATTCCGCTCGTGCTACTGCACGTGCCGCTTCCGGCCTGGGCGCAGTCCCCCGGCCTGACCGTCCGCGACGGGGTCCTGCTGAAGGCCGGGCGGCCGTACCGCGGGATCGGGGTGAACTACTTCGATGCCTTCTTCAGGCACCTGCTGAAGCCCGAGGACACCAGCTACGACGAGGGCTTCGGCGCGCTGGCCGAGGCGGGGATTCCCTTCGCCCGGCTGATCGGGGGCGGGTTCTGGCCCATCGAGCAGAAGCTGTATCAGGACGACCCGGACGAGTTCTTCCGGCGGTTCGACGACGTGGTCGCCTCGGCGGAGCGCCACGGCATCGGGCTGATCCCCAGCCTCTTCTGGAACACCGCCACCGTGCCCGACCTCGTGGGCGAGCCGGTCAGCGAGTGGGGCAACCCGGAGAGCAAGACCCATGCCTACATGCGACAGTATGTCCGCGACGTGGTGACGCGGTATGCGGACTCGCCCGCGATCTGGGGCTGGGAGTTCGGGAACGAGTTCAACCTGGGCGCGAATCTGCCCAATGCCGCCGAACACCGACCGCCGGTGTGGCCGACGCTCCTGACGGCCACGAGCCGCAGCGAGAAGGACGAGTGGACCTACGAGACCATCCGCACCGCGTTCGCGGCCTTCAGCGCCGAGGTGCGGAAGTACGATCCGGACCGCGTCATCTCGACCGGGGACAGCGCGCCACGGGCGTGTGCGTGGCACAACTGGAAAGAGAAGACGTGGACCAGCGACACGCCCGAGCAGTTCGCGGAGATGCTGACGGCCGACAACCCCGACCCGGTCAGCGTGGTGAGCATCCATGCTTACGAGGACGGGGCTCCGGTCATCCGCGCGGCGAACGAGATCGCGAGCCGCCTGGGGAAACCGCTGTTCGTGGGGGAGTTCGGCGCGCCGGGGTCCCGCGAGCAGAGCGAGGCGGGGTTCACGGAGCTGCTGACCGCCATCGAGGAGGCGCAGGTCCCGCTGGCCGCCGTGTGGGTCTACGACCACGGGGAGCAGGACGCCTTCAGCCTCACCGCCACCAACGAACGCGCCTACCAGTTGCAGGCGCTCTCGGAGGCCAACGCCCGCCTCCGGGCCCGGCTGGAGAAGGGAGCCGCGACACCGTGAGACTCGTTCTGCCGGCCGTTTGCGTCGCCTCGAGCGCCCTGGCCCAAGGAGAGCCCCCCATGTCCGAGCCCGTCGTGCGGGAGCAGTACGAGTGGTTCAACATCTGGTGGGACTGCGCGAACGACCCCGCACTCCCCCGGGTGTTGCTGATCGGCGACTCGATCGCCTGCGGATACAGCGCGGTGGTGACGCGGGAGCTGCAGGGGACGTACCACGTCGACCGCCTCGGGACCTCACGGAGCCTGAACGACCCGGTGCTGCTGCAGACGACGGAGATGATGCTGCGGGAATTCCCCTACCGCGCGGTGCACTTCAACAACGGGCTGCACGGCTTCCACCTCGACGGCCCCGCCTACACCGCCGCCCTGCGCGAATACGTGGCGCTCATCAAGCGCCTGGAGCCGGACGCGACGCTCATCTGGGGGAACTCGACCCCCATCACAAAGAACGGCGAGCCGCAGACCCTCGACCCCAAGAACGAGGTCGTCACCGCCCGCAACGCCCTCGCCGCAGAGGTCATGCAGGCGGTGGGCCTCCCGACCGACGACCTCTACGCGGTCGTCATCGACAAGCCCGAGCTGCGGTCCCCCGACGGGTACCACTACAATGGGGAGGGTAACGAAGTCCTGGGGAAGGCCGTCGCCGCAGCCCTGCGGTAGGCGCGGCTCGGGCGAGCCGCAGGCACGGACGGCGAACGGCACGGCGCGGCTCAGGCGAGCCGCAGGCGCGCACGGCGAACGGCACGGCCGCGTTAGGCGAACCGCAGCTCGCGCCGGGCCTTGAGCAGCCCCTGGGCCGCGAGGATGCCCTGGTAGCGGTCGACGCCCCGCACGTGCTCTTCCGTGAGTTCGTAGTTCAGCATCTCACGGAAGTACTGCTTCACGAGGGCGGGCTCGAGGCCGCGACGCGCAGCCTCCTCCTCGGCGAGGCGACCGAGCGTCCCGACTCCGCCCTCGCGAGCCGCGCGCAGGGCCTCCACGATCTGGTCCGAGAACCAACCCTCGCGAAAGACCCAGAAGGCCATCACCAGCGGGAGTTGCTGCCACTCCCACCAGGCCTCGCCCAGGTCAAGCTCGACCGTGGCCTGCGGCGGGCGCTCGCCGCGCAACAGCGCATCCTGACCGATCACGACCGCCGCGTCGGCGGAGTCCAGGACGTGGGTGAGGTCGGCCTCCACAACCGTACACTCGGGCTTCACGCCGTGGCGGGCCGCGAGGATGGCCCGTGCGAGCAGCACCGTCGTCCGGGAGGTGCGGTCAAGGGCGAGGGTGCGGACCTCCTCGAGCGGGCAGCGAGCGAAGAGCTTCAGCGTGCCCGCGGGCCCACAGCAGGAGATGGAGACGTTCGGCACGATCGTCCCGCCGATGCCGGCCAGGTACGCCGCCACCGGGATCAGACCGACATCGCACTCGCCCCGCTGGAGAGCCCCGGCCAGGCCGGAGGGCGAACCGTAGAGCACCTTGTACGGAGGGCCGACGGCCTCGAGACTGGCGACCAAGGGTCTGGCATTGAGAAAACGCACAGCTCCGATCCGGAACTCGTTCATCCCATCGCCCCCTTGGGGAGTGCGCAGCCCGGAATGGACGGCCAAAGCGTCTGTCGCAGGATGGTTCGGGGTCGGCGCGTCGTTCCCTTCCGAGAGGTGCGGGAGGGATCGGCGAGGAGGAGGGCGAATCCCGTAGCGTCCGGATGACCGCCACAGGATGAACCGCGCGATGGCACGCACCGAGGAACAGACGACGACGCAAGTCGCCCGCTATGTCGACCTGGCCCTGGAGGCGGGCGCCACCGACGCGAGGCTGATCCCCGCGCACGAGGTCTGCACGGCCGAGTGGGTGCGCCTGCGCTGCCAGTACGGCTGCGGGATGTACGGACGGTGCCTCACGTGCCCCCCGCACTCCCCTACGCCCGAACAGACGCGCCGGGTGCTCGAGGAGTTCACGACCGCCCTGCTGATCCACACCGACGGGGAGGCAGACATCTGCGAGATCGCGACGCGGATCGAGCGCGAGGCCTTCCTGGATGGGTACTACAAGGCCTTCAGCTTCCACGCCGGGCCGTGCCACTTCTGCGAGAGCTGCGACCCCTCCCGCCCGTGCCGCAACCCGGCTCTCGCCCGCCCCGCGATGGAGGCGGCCGGCATCGACGTCTTCGCGACCGCGCACCGGGCGGGTCTCCCCCTGGAGGTCGCTCGCACCCGTCAGTGCCCGCAGAACTACTACAGCCTCGTGCTGATCGAGTAGTCGCGCGTTCCCCCGAGGTTCGGCCATGTACTGCTCCGCATGCGACCAGCCGGTGGGCAAGGCGAACCTCTTCCGGACAGGGCCCTGGGGCGTCTACTCGCTGCTCGCGATGGGCACCGCCAGGGAGTCGCTGTGCGCAGCTTGCGCCGTCCGCAGGCTGGAGGAGGGGCAGCGGCTCTACGCGCAGGAGGTCCCCACCGCGCCTCTCGTCGTCGCGGCGATCGCCCTGCTCTTCATCCTCCCGAGTCCCCTCTGCGCGGGCCTTGGCCTGAGCCTTCGCATTCGCGCCCTGCTCGGAGGTCTCGGGTTCCTGGCGGCCATCGGTGGCCCCGCACTGATCCCGCCGTGCCGAGTGTGGCGGGCGGCCAAGGTCGACGGAGCGGGTCCCGGGCCCCTCCAGGACCCGCAACGGTTATCGGCCTGGGTGACGGAGAGCGTGCGCGCGGGCGTTCCGGACCTGGAGATCAGGCGGAGCGACGAACTCGAGCCCCTCACGTCGTGCGAGAAGGACCTGCTGCTGTGGGCGGCGCGCCGGCAAACTCCCGCACCGTGATCGCCTCTCGGCCCAACCGACTCCACGGACCTCGTCCTTGACGCGGTGCGGAAGGTCAGGGATAATGTGGGGGAGCTGAAGTGGCGCCTACTCCCCCGTCAGCTCCTTCACGTACACGTTCTTGAACCACAGCGTGTTGCCGTGGTTCTGGAGTCCAATCTGGCCGGTGGGGTAGGTGGGCTTGTCCTGGGCGATCACAGGAGGGCGCAGAACTCGTCCACGCTGAGGCCGGCCTGGCGGATGATCCCGCGGAGCGTTCCGCGGTCCAACTCCTTGTGGTCCGGGACGACAACCTGCGCAAATGGGGCGTCTCGACGCAGGATGATGTGGCTTCCCTCGCGACGCTTCTCGCACAAGCCCGCCTTCTGCAGCGCCCGGACGCATTCCCGGCCGGACACTCGAGGCAGTCGGCTCACACGGCCACCACCATCGCGTCGAAGTGGTCTTCGGGGACCGGCAACCCATCCTCCTCGAGCGCGGCCACGTAGCCGTCAATGGCCTCCCGGATGTTCGTCAGGGCCTCCTGCTTCGTTACGCCCTGGCTGATGCACCCCGGGAGGCTGGGGCACTCGGCGACCCAGTACCCGTCTTCTCCCGGGTAGATAAGGACCTGCCGCATGGTCCGGTCCTCCTTCACCCTCCGTGCACCCGACGAGGGTATCGTACTGCAGTAGGGGAGTAACGTCAACGGCGCGGCTCAGACGAGCCGCAGGCACGGACGGGAACGGCTCTCCTACTCCCCCGTCAGCTCCTTCACGTACACGTTCTTGAACCAGAGCGTATTGCCGTGGTTCTGGAGTTCGATCTGGCCGGTGGGGTAGATGGGCTTGTCGCGCTCCCAGTAGTTCTCCAGGGTGACGTTGTCGACGACCAGCTTGCCGTTCAGCCAGACCCAGACCTGCTCGCCGATCATGCGGATCGCGAACGCATTCCACTGCTCGACCGGGTTGTCGGCGACGGCAAGCGGCTGGCTGGGGTTCTGCTGGTTGTTGTAGAGGCCCCCGGAGCCGACCGGGTTCTGCCAGATCTGTACCTGGGGGCTGCCGCGGAGGTAGATTCCCGAGTCGCCGCCCTGGAGGATCTTCCAGTCCACCAGGAACTCGAAGTCGGCGTAGTCCTTGCCGGTGCAGAGGCTGTCGCCCTTGCCGTCGAAGACGAGCGCCCCGTCCTGCACGCTCCAGTGCTCGCGCATCCGGGCATCGGCCTGCTCCTGGGCGGCGGCCAGCTGCTCGGGGGTCATCTTCGCGCGCTCCGGCGGGTTCGCGACGAGGCCCTTCCAGCCGGCGAGATCGGTGCCGTTGAACAGCGCCTCAAAGCCCGCGGGCGGCGTGTTGTCGGGGAGCAGCTCCTTGATGGACAGGTTCCGGAACTCGATGCGGCTGCCGTGGCCGATGAAGCCGAGGAAGCCGCTTGCCTGCCGGAGGCCGGGGCGCTTCTTGAGGACCTCTTCGTCGGTGATCTGGCTGAGGTCCGCGTCCACGATCACCTGGTCGTTCAGGGTGACGCGGATGTGGGAGCCCTTCGCGTAGATCTCCTCGGTGTTCCATTCGCCCGGGGGCTTCAGCGCGCCGCGCTTCGCGGGGACGATGCCGTAGATCGAGCCGTGGAACTGGTACGGCTGGAGGTTTGCGTGCTTCTCCGCCGAGTCGTCGAGGATCTGGATCTCCATCCCCTGGGCGGAGGGGTGGCCCCCCTTCGGGGTGCGGATGGCGACGCCGTTGTTGCCGCCGGGGCTCAGCTTCACCTCGAAGCGGAAGACGAAGTCGGAGTACTCCCGCTCGGTGAGCATCATCCCGCCGCCTTCCTGGGGGCAGACGAGCACACCGTCCTCGATCTGGTACTTCGAGCCGGTCCAGCCCGTGAGGTCTGGCCGTCGAAGAGCGAGA
>VGFB01000172.1 GCA_016869015.1 Armatimonadota bacterium | reverse complement strand
TCGAGTGGGAGGGCTCCAAGGAGAACAACATCATCTGGATGGGCGAGGGGTGCCACAACTTCACGCCGTTCCTCGACGCCAACCCGAACGCCCCCGCCGATCAGCGCTACAAGGCCCTCGCCAGCGTCGGGCCCAAGGCCTGCCTCGCGCCCTTCGCCTCCCCCGACGGCCTCCACTGGCGCCGCCTTCAGGAAGAGCCGGTCATCACCGAGGGCGCCTTTGACTCGCAGAACCTGGCCTTCTGGGACACGCTTCGGGGCGAGTACGTCGAGTACCATCGGGGCTTCAAGGACGGCGTGCGCGACATCATGGTCAGCACGTCGCCCGACTTCCTCCGGTGGACGAAGCCCGAGTGGCTCGACTACGGCGACGCGCCCCCCGAGCATCTCTACACCAACGCCATCGCGCCCTACTTCCGCGCGCCGCACCTCTACCTGGGCTTCCCCTGCCGCTTCGTGCCCTCGCGCAAGAAGGTGGCCTCCCACGACGAGGACGGCATCAACGATGGCGTGCTGATCAGCAGCCGCGACGGGCTGCACTTCGAGCGCTGGATCGAGGCCTTCCTGCGTCCCGCGCTGGATGAGAAGGCCTGGACCGACCGCAACAACTACATCGCCTGGGGCCTTGCGCAGACCTCACCTGAGGAGATCTCGCTCTACTGGACCGAGCACTACCGCTACCCCGATTACTACCTTCGCCGAGGCACGGTCCGCACCGACGGCTTCGTCTCGGTCCACGCGGGCGCGCCGGGTGGCGAGCTGCTCACCCGCCCCCTCACCTTCGCCGGCCGGCGCCTCATCGTGAACTACGAGACCTCCGCCATCGGCTCGCTCCGTTTCGAGCTCTGCAACGAGGCCGGCGAGGCCTATCCCGGCTTCGCGTTGACCGATAGCGAGACACTCTACGGCAACGAGCTCGAACACGAGGTGCAGTGGGAGAGCGGCAGCGACCTCGGCGCCCTCGCGGGCAAGGCTGCCCGCCTCCGCGTCCGCCTCAAGGACGCCGATCTCTACTCAATCCGCTGCGCGGAATAGGTGCGGTTCCGTTCTTCGCCCCTCTTCGCGCCTTCTTCGGGGTCTTCGTGGTTCAGCCGTCCGCCGCGGCCGCCTCCTCGTCGACTCCTGCCGCGCCCAGAAGGAGTACCCGCCGGCCGCGGCCAACCCAGCGCCGGCGCTGAGACGGCCCCAGGCCACCCCTGTCGACCCTCGCCGGAGAGGTGACCCGCATGGCTCGCCGCTTGGGCCTCCTGTTCCTGGTCCTGACCGCCCTCTCGCCGGCCGGCCGGTCCGCGGACGAGCCGAACCTCGCCCCTAATCCCGGCTTCGAAGCCGGGCCGGGGGGGCACCCGGAGGCTTGGGGCTTCTACAGCTGGAGCGCGGCGGAGGGGTGGTGGGAAGACGCCGTCACTCGCACCGGCGCGCACAGTCTCGGGTTGCGGGGCGAGAACGGCGGCTGGTACGCGACGTTTCCGGCTGAGCCCGGGCTGGCCTACAGCATCCGTTTCTTCTATCGCGCGGAAGGCTCTCCGGCCAACGTGATCCTCTTCGTGCGGGAGGTTGTGGAGGGGCGCGTCACCGAGACCATCCTGTACAAGCCCGAGCGCGCGCAGCACCCCGGCGAACGCGGCGCCTTCGAGGGCGGGGCGTACCTTGGTGGAGCCGACGAGACGGGTTGGGTGCTCTTCGAGGGCGGCGACTTTGCTCCCCGGGAGGGCGTCGACACCCTCGACGTGCTCATCAAGCTCGAGGGCGGAAGCCCGGACTCACGGCTCTGGCTCGACGACCTCGCCATCACGGCCCGCGAGCCGGAGCGGATCCCCCGCACGGACCGGCGCCTCGTCGATCTTCCCGACGCTGCCGTCTGGACCGATGACGTGAACCTCAAGATCCTCCCCAACCAGCCTCCACCCGATGGGCCCGCCGATCCCTCCCTCCGTCTCGCCGCCGCCGGGGGCGAGTACGAGTGCTTTCAGGTCGCCATCACCCCAACCTCACCGCTCTCGCAGGTGAGTTGGGACTGGTCCGACTTCTCCGGCCCGGCGGCCATCCCGCAGGCCGCGCTCACCTGCCGCCTCGTCGAGTGCATCTCGATCACCCGTGCCCGCAGCGCCATCGGTCGGACGGGTCCCCAGCCCGATGCGCTCACCCATCGATTGCCCGCCGACCTGACGCCCGGCGTGACGCAGTGCTTCTGGTTCGCCGTCAAGGCGCCCCGCGAGCAACTCGCCGGCGACTATCGGACGGACCTCCGCCTTCTCGTCGCGGGGCGGGAGGTGGCGCGTTTGCTGGTCACGCTGACGGTCCGAGGCTTCTCAGTCCCGGCCTCGTCGACCCTCGGCACGCGCTCCTCCTTCCGCTACTACCTCGTGCTGCCGCGCGAGCCCGGCGATCCCGCCGACGTGCTCGACCGGTACTACCGCAGCTTCTTTGAGCACCGCACGCGCTGCGCCCCTGCCGCGCAACCGCGGGTCAGCGTGCGCGACGGCGAGGTCTCCCTGGACCTTACCGACTACCTGGCGCATCTCCGTCATCTCCGCGACGCCTATGGCCTGGATCGCGCGGACATCCCCTCGCTGTGGGTCGACCACGATGGGACGCACCGGATGCCCCCCGACGCCGCGTGGCAGGGCCTGCCGATCTTCGGCGATGCGAGCCTCGCCGACCTGAACTCTGCCTTCGAGCGTCCCTTCCGCGAGTACTTCCGCCGCCTCTGCCGCACGCTCCGCGAGGAGGGGCTCTTCCTGCGGCCGGTGGTGCGCTTCTTCGATGAGCCCGACCTCGACGACCCCGCCACCCGCAACGGCCTCAAGGCCCTCGCGCGACTGATCCTCGAGATCGACCCCGAGCTGACCGTCGCGATTGCCGCGAGCGATCCGCACCCCGACCTGACGGGCGTGATCCGTCAGTGGGCCCTCCATACGGACGCCTGGTACCGCTCGCTTCCGCACATCGAGGCTGCCCGCGAGGCGGGCTGTGAGATCCACGTGTACAACAACGCCGTCAACAGCCCGGACCAGCGCCGCCTACGGGTGCGGCTCTGGCCGTGGCTCCTGTGGAAGTACCGGGTCGACGGAACCTACTCCTGGTGGGGGACGGTCTGCTGGCGCGACGACATGGAAAACCCGTGGACGGTTGGGACGGGCGACTTCAGCGGCGTGTTGCTCTACCCCCCTCGCTCTCCCGACGAGCACGGGCCGATCGAGTCGATCCGCTGGGAGCTCTACCGCGAGGGCCTCGAGGACTATGAGTACCTCGTCCTCGCCGACCGTATGGCTTCCGAGCTCGAGGCCGCCGGCAAGCCCGCGACGGCGCAACCTCTCCGCGACGCCCTCGCGCAGGCCACGGCTCTCGTCACCCGCTGGCCCAACGTTCGCACCGCCGCCGATGAGCCTTACGCCCTGGACCCCGCCCTCCTCGCCGCCGCCCGTGACGCCCTGGCCGCCGCCATCGAGGCCGCGCTGGAGTAGCCCCCGACCTCCGGACCTCGAGGGACACGCGACTGCGCCTGTCCCCGTGCGCTCCTCCTACCGGCTGAAGGGGAGGACCGCGGCCGTCGGGAACCCGTCCCGCGGTCTTGATGAACCCGCCCCACCCACACTCGCACGAGGTAAGAGGGGAAGATGACCGGCAGCACGCGCAAGACGATCCGACCGTGGATGCTCATCCTCCCGGCTGGGGTACTGGTGGGGCTCTTTGTTACAGCGGCGGTGCTGCAGCACGCCCCGCCGCCGGGTGTGGAGATCATGGGCCAAGAGCTGCCCGATCGGCACCCGGAGGGCCCGTGCTTTGAGTGCCATCGCGGGATGGCCAGAGCCGCGGAGCTCCGGGGCCGCGAGCTTCCGGAGGCCCACCCGCCGGACCGTTGCGCGGAGTGCCACGAGGGGTACGTGGCCCCGACTCCTACCCCTGCCGACGCTCCCTGACGAGACGCAGCCGACCCCGGCGCCCGCGGCCCCCTTCTCGGGTCATTGCCGTGCTTGGCGCCGGAGAGGAGGTCGCGCGCCCGCCATGCGAACCATCTTGACGATCGCCGGGTCGGACCCTACCGGCGGCGCCGGCGTGCAGGCGGACTTGCAGGTCATCGCCTCCCTGGGCTGCCACGGGTGCGGGGTGATCACGGCCCTGACAGCTCAGGACACCCGCGAGGTGCACGCAGCGCATCCGCTCGCCGCCGACTGGGTGCGCGAGCAGCTCGATCGACTGCTGGCGGACGTGCGCGTCGATGCGGTCAAGGTCGGCATGCTGGGAACGGCAAGCGTCGCCGAAGTGGTTGCTGACGCCCTGGCGACCTGGCGTCACACGCCGATCGTGCTCGATCCCGTGCTGGCGTCCAGCCGCGGCAGCGAGCTGCTCGAGCCGGCCGGCCTGCGGGTGTTGAAGGAGGGCCTGCTGCCCATCGTGAGCCTCGTGACCCCCAACCTCGCGGAAACGGAGGCGCTGACCGGACTGCAGACGCGCGACGTGCTTCGCATGCGGGAGGCGGGCGCGAAGCTGCTGGAGCTGGGCGCCGCGGCGGTTCTGGTGAAGGGCGGACATCTGGCGGGGCAGCCCGTGGATGTGCTGTGCGCCGGCGACGGCGTGTGGGAGCTGCCCGGCGAGCGCATCGAGGGCGGCGCCGCGGTCCACGGCACGGGTTGCGCGCTCTCGACCGCTGCGGCCGTCTTCCTCGCGCGGGGCCAATCGCTGCCGGACGCTGTGCGGCGCGCCAAGGCCTACGTGGCGGCGGGCCTCGCTTCCCCTCGCACCCTCGGGGCTGCCGCCGTTCTCGACTACCGGGCCGCGGCCAGGGCCGCGACCCCCTGAAAGGCAACAGGGGCTCCCCGAAGGGAGCCCCTGTATTGCGTCGGCCGTGGACTGTCGAGGGCTAGAACTCCACGACAGCGGACGCCTGCACCAGATCGATGTCCTCCAGCGCCAGGCCGTTCTCGGCGATCTGACGAGCGTACGTCAGGTTCAGGTTCAGGCCGTCGACGATCTTCTTCGTGCCGGAAACCTGCACCAGGTGCTCGTAGTTGCCCCACGGGAAGTAGAGGCGGTTGTCGTAGATGGTGTCCACGTTCGCGTAGCGGACATGCATCGGGATGCTGCCCAGCTTGAAGTCGATGTCGCCGGCGTAGATCCGCGCGCCGTTGAGCACGAGCGGGGCGCGCATCCAGCGCTCCCACGGGATCTGCCCGACGAACGGGCTGATGCCGTAGTCGAGAACCTCGAAGTACGGGTTCACCGCCGAGTAGGTGGGGTTGTAGCTGCCGGAGCAGTTGCTGACGACCGCGTTCACCTTCACGCTCGGCGTGTCGATCAGCTCCGCCGAACCCATCCACGCGCTGGACGGGTTGATGCCGCTGCGATAGCGGACGCCATCGGCGAACTGCGTGGTCTCGGCATACTCGAAGGCGACGTTGCGGTTGAAGATCTCCGCCCAACCGTCGACGCCCCAGCCCTGCTCCTGGCCGAAGCCGGTGGCAAGCCAGGTGCCGCCGATGCCCCACTTGTTCTGGTTGTACGCCAGACGCGCGGTGCCATAGCCGTCGTTGGCGATACCGAACTCGCGGAGGCCCTCGTCATACGACGCGCCGCCGAAGAACATGTCGAAGTCGAAGTCCGTGCCCCACAGATCGTCGGCCTGACCCCGGAGGCCCTGCAGCGCCATCCGCTGGTTGTCGGCCACCAGGCCGAACTGGTCGAGGCAGAAGAACTGGCGACCCAGCGTCCACTCCACCGGGGTCCACCAGTCGGTCGAGCCCTGCACCCAGGCCTCGTCGAGCCAGAGGTTCGCGGCCAGACCGGTGTCGGAGTTGTCGTTGACGCCGGGAACGGCAACCTGCGGGAAGCTGCGCGGGCCCCGCACGATCGCACCGCGGACGTTGCGCACGCCATAGCCGGGCAGCAGCGCATGGCCGTTGACGCGCAGCGCATCATCGACCGTCTTCAGCGAGATCTTGCCGGCCAGCTCGTCCGTGATCTGACCCTCGATGCCGATCTTGGCCGTCAGGGCATCGAACTCCGAGTCGTCCATCAGACCGCCGCCCACCAGACCCAGGCGGTAGTCGATCCAGCCGGTCACCTTCGGCCGCTTCATGGCTTCCTCGAGGGCCGCAACGCGCGTGTCCAGGTCGGCCACGTCGCCCTCGAGATCGGCGATCTGATCGGCCAGATCCGCCAACTCGTCCTTGAACTCGTCCAGCAGCTTCGCGCAGATCGCGCGCACTTCGTCGTCGCTGAGCTTCGGGCCGGGATCGCCCTTGTCGCCCTTGTCGCCCTTGTCGCCCTTCGCGCCGGCAGCACCGGCAGCGCCGGCAGTGCCCGCGGCGCCCGCAGGACCGGCCACGCCGGGATCGCCCTTGTCGCCCTTCTCAGTGCCCTTGGCCATGCAAGGGGAGTCCATCAGACGGGCAATGGCGATGGCGAACTCGTAACGCGTCATGGCCCGATCGCCCTTGAACTCGTGGGTCTTCGGGTAGCCGATGATGACTCCGCAGTCGACCAGCTTCTGGACCGCGTCATAGGCCCAGTGGTCGAACGGAACCGTCTCGGCCGGGTTGCTTGCCGCGAACGCCGGCACGGCGGAGACCGCCAGAACCAGCGCGCACGCTACGACGATCATCTTGCGCATGGGTGTGTACCCTCCTGTGATGTTACCTCGCGGAACGCGTCTCGCGCCCCGCATCACGAGGGTCCCTTGGGGGGACGGAGGGTCGCGGGAAGTGTCCTCGTTGCCTTCACGCTGCCCCTCGGTCCGTCGTAGGACCGCTCACTGCTCGCGTCACCCACGGTCGGCCAGGCAGAGGAGGGAACCTCCCTTCTGGGCCGGGTTTGGGCCGCTGTGAGACGCGCGAGCTTTGCCTTTGGGCCGGCGTCGCCCTCCGGCACGACCACCGGGATTGCCGACGACTGAGGCGCCCCCGGAGTACGACACCTCATCGTAGCATACCACAACACGGCTTGTCAAACGGCACTACCCTTGATCCCTTCGGTTTGACAACGTCGGCCCTGGGCGGTTTCATCCGACTTTCACTGCCCAACACCCCGCTCCTGCCATCAGTGCCCGCCGCCGTTGTGTCGTTCCTCGTCTCCCGAACTCCGGAGCACAGGCGAGCTCGCCCGTCACGAAGGAGAACCTGAGCCTCGAGGCCAAGCTACGTCGCGCCGGGCGGCGAGGATCGGAGGAGAAGCACGATGCGGGAACTGGCTTGCGGGCTGGCGCTGATGATGACAGCGTGCGCGACGTGGGCCGAGGTCGGTCTGCGAATCGGCCCCGAGAGCGCGACCGAGTGGAGCGCGCAGGTCTCGTGGCAGGGCAATCCGTCCGAGGCCTGCTCGGTGAGCGTAAGGGACGCCGCCCTGGACTTCTGCGTGCCTGAGCCGAATCGGGGGATGAAATGGGTCCATCGGCTCGACCCGGCGGATGTGTTCGCCTATCGGTGGCTTGTGGTCCGGTACCGCATGGTGAGTTACGCCCCCGGGCCGATCGACTACCTCCTCTGGTGCAATGCCGACACCGGGGAGGACGGCCTGCGGCTGCTGCCTCCGCACGCCCCGGAGTGGGAC
>VGFB01000171.1 GCA_016869015.1 Armatimonadota bacterium | reverse complement strand
GGCGAACCTGGGGGAGGTGAGTCTGGTCGCCTCACGGGAGCACGACGTCGCGGGAACCGACTGGACGCGCACCGTCGTCCACTGGCGCGGGCACTACTTCGTGGTCCTCGACCGCGTGCAGGCGCTGGCCGCCGATCAGTTCAACCTGGTCTGCCGGTGGCGGAGCCCGCAGCCGGCCCGTCTCGAGGGCCCCGTCTGGATCGCGACCGCCGCGGACGGCGACTGCCTGCGGATCCACCCCGGCGAGAGGCTGCCGCAGACGAGCGAGCATCGAGGGATCGACGGCACCGCGCGGCCCTACGTGCTTTCGCAGGCCAAGAGCGTGACACTGGCGGCCGGCGCCGCCGAGACGTTCCAGAACCTCCTGTACGTGTCCGGCGAGGCCCGGCCCGACGAGTTCGAGCTGCGCCGGCTTGGCCCGACCGCAGCAGTGATCTCCGGCCGCACGGAGGCCGGGCCGCATCTGGCGCTGGTCGGCACGGGCGGCTCGCCACCTGTGCCCGGGCTGCAAACGGATGCGGCGGTCTACCACATCACTCCGGACCACCTGCTGCTGGCCGAGGCGACGAGGCTGCAGTGGCGCAACCAGCCGGTGCTTCAGTCCTCGCGCCCGGTGAACCTGCGACTCGGTCTCGCGACCGGCGAGGCCGAGGTGGAGGTGCGGGGAGAGGAACCGGCGACGGTCGCCTGGGGCGCGGAGACCGGCCTGGAAGCGCTTCCAGGCAAGACAGGGCTTCGGCGCCTCGATCCGGCGACGTTCGCCCGGCTGCCGGCTGCGCTGGCGCGCCTGTGGGCCTCCACGAAGCCCTTGGCGGGGCCGACGCCGGCGAGCTCGGCCGGCGCGCCGGCGCTCTCGGGTGAGCCGGGGTTGCACCGGCCGTGTCGTCGCATCGAGCGCGTGAA
The DNA here is from genome assembly GCA_016869015.1 of Armatimonadota bacterium. Taxonomy (GTDB): domain Bacteria; phylum Armatimonadota; class Zipacnadia; order Zipacnadales; family VGFC01; genus VGFC01. Next base: position 6,649 of record VGFB01000171.1, on the reverse strand, counting down.
GTTCACGGCCAATCCGCCCACCGGGCAGCCGGTCGAGTTCCTGTCGGACGGCCAGTACCGCGCCTGGCTCGCCGGCCACTACCCCACCTGGTGGCAGGCGGACGGGGTGGACCTGACTCTCGACCTCGGGGAGCCGACGCCGGTGTCGCACCTGCGCCTCGTGAGCACCATGCGGCCGGCGCGCGGCACGGGGCTCTACCGGGACGGGGACCTGAGGTTCTCGCTGGTCCTCAGCGACGACGACTTCGCCCAGGACGTGCGGCGGGTGGACCAGCCGAAGGTGACCTTCGACGAGACAGGCATCTATCCCATCTTCCACCACGACTTCGGTCGGCTGCCCACCTTCCACGTGGAGGTCGGGGCGACGGCCCGGTACATCAAGGTCGTGCCGGTCTCGCTGGACCCGGAGAAGCCCTTCGTGTCGTTCCAGGCGTGCGAGGTCTACGGCCCGGATCTGGCGGATGACCTCGTGGTGAAGACCTTCGCCGCGGACCTGAACGGCGATGGGGGCAACGAGCTGGTGGTGGGCACCTCCAATCGGGAAATCGCCGCGTTTGGCGCAGACGGCAAGCGGCTGTGGTCGTTCCAGCTGCCGGGCGACCTCTTCACCATGGGTTGCGCGGACCTGGACGAGGACGGCCGGTCGGAGGTGCTGGCGGAGACCATGCGCGAGGCCCTGCACTGCCTCAACGGCGACGGCACGGAGCGCTACCGGGCCGACCTGAACCAGGCGCTGCGGAAGGCCATGGGTGACGAGCATGTGGACAACAACACGGCGGCCGCCGGCGCGCTCGCGCTAGGTGTCTGGGCCCCCGAAGGCCCGCAGCGCAAGGTGGTCGTGCTGCCGAGCGAGATCTCCTATCGCGTGAACGCCGATGGCGAGGCGGAGCCCTGCTGGTTCTACCAGGACTGGGGCTGGCGGGGCGCCACGCGGCTCACGAACCTGTGGCCCGGTGAGCCTGAGGTCCTCGCTACCGTTGGGACGTACATCACGCTGTTCTCACCCCGGCGCGATGCCGACGGCAACTACACTCGGCTGGCGAACAAGCAGCCGACCGGTCGGCCAGGCGCGTGGCTGATGCACGGCTTCGGCTGGGCGCAGCAGGTGGACGTGCCCGGTTACCAGGGCCTGCTGGCCGCCAACGAGAGCGGGGTCAACTGGTGCCCGCTGGACTACCTCCTCTCTGACGCCGAGACCGGCGGCTGGGGGTTTGACACGGGCGGTGTCCCGATTGTCGCCGCCCTGGCGGAGGATCTCGACGGCGACGGCTTGCCCGAGATCTGCCTGGCGCGCGAGGACGGTTTCGTGAACGTCCTGTCGCTGGCGACGGGGGCACCCCTGGCACTGCTCAACACGGGTGAGCCGATCCTCGGCATGGCGGTCCTCGGCGGGGAATCCGGCCCGCGGCAACTCGCGGTCGGGACCCGGTTCGCCGTCCACGTCTTCGGGGCGGACCTCGCCCCACTGACCCGCACTCCGAGGCCGGCGGTCGGCTTCGCCGGGCCGGGGGGCGCCGAGCGGGATGGCGTCTTCATCGTGCGCGAGGACGGTGCGGTTGCCGTGCTGCGGCCGACCGCGAAGACACCACGCGTGCGGTGACCCTGGAGTCCACACTCCCCGGAAGGAGGCCGAGCGATGCGCCGATGCGGCATCGCGTTGGGCATGTGCACTTTGCTCATCTCCGCAGGCGAGTCGGGCGACCTTGCAGCGCAGACGATGGAGCTGGCTCGTGACGGCGGTCCGGGGGCGACCGTGGTGGCTCCGGCGGACGCCGCGGCCTCGGCGGCGGCGCTGCGTGACGGTCTGCAGCGGGTACTCGGGGTGGACTTCGTTTTGGTCGCGCCCGATGAGATCATGGACGGGCCGAACTGGCGCCTCAAGGACGAATGGCTTGGTCGCCCCCTCATCCTGCTCGGCAACGTCGCCACCAACCGCGCGATGTTCGCGCTGTTCAGCCAGTTCCTGGAGGGCGCGAACAGCGCCTACCCCGGGTCCGGCAAGTACACGCTCCGGGTGGTCTTCGAACCCTTCCGACGAGGCGTTCACATGGTGTCGCTGGGCGCCTCGGACCCGGCCGGCCTGGACGCCGGCGTCGCCCGGTTCGTGAGCCTGGCCGAGGCGACACGCGGCTCACTTGGGCCGCTGATCGAGATCGGCGACACGACCGGGCCCACCTCGCGCCCCAGCGCCTCCGGAGATGACTTCATCTGGGCTGCGGGCCAGTGGTACTGGCAGGGGGACGCCGGGGCCGGACAGCGGGCGCGCGAGGTCCTGATGGCCGAGATGGCCAAGCCCGATCCCTGGGGCTTCCTGGTCGGCGGGCACTACGACTGGGAGCGGACATACCGCCCGCTGCGCCAGATGCTGGCCTCCGGACTGCTGAGCGATCCCGAACGGGAGGCCGTCGAGCAGCGGCTGTTGGCGATCGCGCTCACCTCAACCGACTGGGCCGGGCTTGTACCGCTGCAGGCCGCTCCGGGCTCCGCTACTGACTGGATGACTCGCCACCCCATCTCAGGCCTCATCGCGCACTACATCCTCTACGACTACCTCGCCCATGTGGCCGATGTCCCGCCGGACAAGCAGGCACAGGTCGCCGAGGGCCATGACCTGCTGCGTGGACACATCGAGTCGCTGATCCTCGACGACCGCTACATGAGTAATGAGGTCGGCACTCAGGGCGTCGATAACCTCAGCTTCATGGCCGACATGTACCTGTTGCTCGGCGATCACCGGGTCGTGGAGCGAGGCCTCTTCGGCAAGATGGCCGACTTCTACATGGCGGGCAAGGACAACCTCGGCTACCAGGCGGGCGATGATGCCTACATTACCTGCCGCCCTGGCGCGCACAAGGCGTATTCGGGCGGCGGGCTTCCGCTGCTCCTGGCGGCGTTCTGCGATCGCGACGGCCAGTACCGGTGGCTCCTGGACAACACCCATCACTTCATGAGTCACATGCAGGTGCCGCAGCCGCCAGAGATCGCCGGCCTGGCCGCGGGCGTGCCGCCGCAGGAGCCGACGCGGTACCACGGCCTCAGCCTGCTTACGATGGACCCCTGGTGGTACCGCCGCTGCTCCAGCTGGCAGCGGGACGAGATGATGACGCCGCTGACGGCCTCGGCCGAGGACTCCTTCACCAAGGCCGTCTTCCGCGACGGCCACGACCCCGCGGACGCCTATCTCCTGCTGCAGGGCGTGAACCTCGGCGGCCCGGGCGGCGGTGAGGGCTTCAGCGCCAACGCCATCGTCCGCTACACGGAACTGGGCTCGATCCTCCTCTTCGCCAACACCAACCATCAGACGAGCTGGCAGCGGTCCGTGGTGTCGGCGAGCCGAGGCGAGGCCGATCCGCAGGGCATCGCGTGCCTGCGTGGCGCGCAGTTCAGCACACCGACTGCGACCGGGCTCGAGTCGGTCCAGGAGTGTGAGGGCGGGTTGCGCTGGAGCCGCGCCATCGTGCACCGGGCCCGCGGCTACTTCGTGTGCCTCGACACGCTCACCGCCCGCGAGGAGGACACCTACAACCTCACCTGCCGCTGGCGGTCGCACCAGCCGGGCGACCTGATCGGCGACCGGCGCTTCGAGGCCGTCGACGGGATGCTCGGGGTGCGCTTCCATCTGCAGGGCGCAAGTCCCGCCGGCTGGCAGGTTGCGCTGGAGCCGATCGACGGCGCTGCGCGCCCTACGATGGTGCGGCAGTTCCGGCGCGAGCACCTCAAGCCCGGAGAGAGTGCCTGTTTCAACAACCTGTTCTTCGCCTCCGATGCCGCACACGCTCGCGAGTTCGAGCTGCGCCCCTGGACCGACCGCGCGGTGCTGGTGCAAGGCACGTCGGGAGAGTTCCAGGAGATGGCGGCGATCGGTACCGGGCCGCTGCAGCTCGGGACCGTCACCGCGGACGCCCGGCTCTGGTATGTCTCCCGCGAGGGGCTCGTGCTGTCGGGGCTGCGCCGCGTTGAGCTTCCGGGGCTGGTGAGCCTCGAGGCGGACGCAGACACCACCCTCGGGCTACTGCCCGGTCGGGGCGGGCAGTGGCTGGAGAACCCCGGGAGTCAGCCCGTGCGCCTGACCTGCAGACCTGAGGGAACGGCCCGCCTGGACGGCGCGCCGGTTCCGGCTGCGGTTGAGCTGGCGGCGGGACGGCACAGCCTCGAACTGGACCTGGACTCGCTCACGCCGGCAATGGGCCGCGAGCTGCAGGCGCTCTGGGACGCCGCCCGGCCGGCGCCCTCCGCGACGCCTGCCGCGGCGAGGCCCGGGCCGGCTACGCTTGAGCGCGTGTGGACCACCCCCACGGTGCTGCCGGAGTTCCGCCGTCAGACCGAAGTGCTGGCCACGGCTGAGCCGCCGGTGGAGATCGGCAACGTCGCCAGTTGGCGCGACTCCCTGCTCGGCCCACCCTCCGGCTACGGATGGCATGGGAGTGAGCGCGCCGGCTGGTTGCCCGGGACGCCGGGTACGATCGTCCTTGATCTCGGGAGCGAGGTCGATGTCCGGGAGATCCGGCTCGTACGCAGTCGCGGGCCGGAGTACAACCCGGCCCACTTCCGAACCGAGGACTTCTCCTTCACGTTGGAGCTCAGCAGCGACCACTTCGCGAACGACACGCGCCGACGCGAGATCGCGGAGCCCGGCCTCGACACCTGGTACCGCGAGAACGCGCACTACATGTACACGATGCGCTTCCCGGTGCTCGTGCTGCCGGTGGGTGAGAAGGCGCGCTATGTGCGCATCACGCCTCAACACCACGGTGACTTCGCGGGCGACCCCGCCGGCGGCTACTTCAGGGCGCCTGACGGCACCTACTCAGCCCTGCTTACCGACCGCGAGACGAGCTTCATGGAGATCGAGGTAGTGCGGCTGGACCGCGAGCCACGGCAGCCCGCGTGGGTGCGCTGCGGTGACTTCGGCGGCCCGGAGCCGAGAGTCCTGTGCCAATCCGGAGCGCACCTGCTGATGCTATCGTCCGAGGGCAAGGTGGTGTGGGACCGTGACCTCGGCTCCCCGCTCGCCGCCGACCCCGTGTTGGCCGACATCGACAACGATGGCCGACAGGAGATCCTCACCTTCAGCCTCGCCGAGAGCTTCGCCGCCCATGACCTGGAAGGGAACCCGCGCTTCGCGGTGGACATCCGAGAGGCAACCAAGGACGAGGCGACCTCGGGCTACTGCTCGTGCCGCCCGGCCTGCATCGCGGCGTGGCGTCCGGACGCCGGGAAGCAGCTCGAGTATGCCTTCTTCCCGCACTATGCCTGCTATCGCGTGACGGCGGAGCCCGAGCTGGCCGTAACCCGCATCGAGCACCCGGGCTACGCCCGCGGGGGCAAGTTCGCATTCGCGGTCCCCGACGTGACCGGCGACGGCCGCGAGGAGCTGGCGGTGGTCGGGCTGTACGGCTTCGGGTTCGGGGTCATCCCTTCCGAGACGCCCCTCGAGGAGGGGAAGTTGCCCTCTTACCTCGGTCACGCGCCGGTAACGGGCTATTCGAGCGGCAACCAGGAGGCGAGGCTCTACCATCACGGGGCGGTCGTCCGCGATGCCGCCGGGACCTGGCTCGGAGTGGTCGCCGTGAACCCGGGCGGCATCGACTTCTTCGCCCCGCAGGACTTCGCGAAGCGTTGGTCGCACTTCAGCCACGCGCCCAACCTGTGCAGCCTCCTGACGGACCTCAACGGCGACGGCAAACCAGAGATCCTGCTGGGCCGTGAGGACGGCTATGTGGTCGCCTACGAGATCGAGCAGGGGACGATGGTCGCCAAGGTGGCGCTCAACGGGGCGGTCCGCGCGTTGGCCGCGGCCGGCTCGTGGGTCGCCGCCGGGACCGACCGCGAGCTGACGCTGCTGGACGCATCCCTGCAGCCGCTGGCCCATGTCGATGGGCCGGTGGAGTCGGTCGGCGTGCTGGCCGGCCCCGACTCCGCGCCCCTCGTCATCGCCGCCCATTCGTCCGGCGACGTGGCAAGCTACCGGGTGGTGGCGGGGAAGGCGGGCGAGCTGCCGTGACCTTCCCTGCCGGCCTTTGCCGGGGCGCCCCACGGACCGGGGGTCAGGTGCGGCTTCGCGCGGGTGCAGCGGGCGCCCGAGCGACCGCAGGCCATGGTCGTTGCCAAGCGGTCACTCGGACCTGCGTGGCCCCAGGGCCTGATCGAGCATCTCCTGGGCCCCCCGGATGAGGGATACCTCGTAGTCGTCGAGGCTCTTCTTGAAGTGCGCGATCGCGTTCCGCACGGGGATCAGCCCCCGGACGCGATTGGGGAACTCATCGTAGGGCACCACGGCCCTGAACGCCGCCTCCCGATTCTCCCGAACCGTCAGAATCTGCAGCAGGTCGCCCAGGTCGGTGTGGTTGAGTGGCGGGAGGTCATCCCCCGACTCCTCGCGCCGTACCGCGACCTTCACCCGCACATCCTTCGGCACCCCCTGCCGCCACCAGTCCTCACCGTAGCAGGCCTGAAGCCGCTCCGCCACGAGGTCGCGCAGACTCACCTCGAACCGGCGGTACAGGTCATGGACGGACCCGTCGGACCCGCCGGGCGTCGGGGCCTCTCGGTGCCGCATCAGCCGCGACAACAGACGGCCGTGCAAGTCCCGAATGGCGGAATCGGCCAGCGGTGCGTCCGGGCGGAACTGCCACTCCACCTCGATCTC
>VGFB01000170.1 GCA_016869015.1 Armatimonadota bacterium | reverse complement strand
AAGATCAAGGGCGACTTCAGTCTGCCGAGTGGCTATGCGTTGAGCGACCTAAGCGGGACCGGCACGCTGATCCTCGAGATCGGCGGGCAGGCCGTCTCTGCCGAGGTCGTAGGCAAGTCCACCGGTCGCGGGCACGGGAAGTGGTCGCGTCGGTTCGGTCGTTGCCGTGACGGCGGGAGGCTGTGGTTCACGTCGGACCGGTCCTCCCGACGAGGCGGCGACCTGAAGTTCGAGGGCGAGATCGAGGCCGATCTGGTCAATGACAACACAGGTCTGGTGACGGTGACCCTGGTCCTCCCGGTGACCGCCGGCGGCGATCTGGCCGGCAGTGAGACCGTCACCTGCAGGACGAAGCGGAACGAGTGGGAGTACAAGGCACACTGCGACCGCCCGTGCGCGATCACCGGCGGCGCCGTCACCAGCCTCTCGGCCGCGCCGACGACGACGGGCGCGCAGATCGTGTTCACGCTCAGCGGCGATGCCGACGTGTCGGCCACGATTCTGAACATCGCGGGCCGCCCCGTCCGGACGCTGGCGACCGATCGCGCGGTCACGGCCGGCGTCAACGTGCTGCTGTGGAACGGGCTGAGCGATGCCGGCCTGCGGGCTCCAGCGGGCGCGTACCTCGTCCGGGTGACGGCCCACGCCGGCGACGGCGGCAGCAGCAGCTCCGTGGCCCTGCTCGGCCTTGGGCGGTAGGCCTCGCCCCTTGTCGCCCCTGATGACGCGGCCCGGCCGGAACCGGCCGGGCCGCGGTGTGTCCAGCCCGCGGGGTGACAGCTCAGGGGGCTTCCGCGTCCCGCTGCGGCTCTCCCTCCACGGGGATGGTGAAGGTGAAGGTGCTGCCCTCGCCGAGCTGCGAGGCCACGGAGATGGAACCGCCAAGGGCCTCCACCACCTGACGACAGATCGACAGGCCCACGCCGACCCCGGGCACCTGGCCGGTCGGCAGGTCTTCGACCTGCACGAAGGGCTGGAAGATGCGGTCGAAATACTCGTGCGGGATCCCCGGTCCGTTGTCGGTGACCGAGATGCACACCCAGCCCTCAGCGCCCGGCGCCGCGGCGACGGTGACCTCCACCGGCTCGCGGATGGCGAACTTCACCGCATTGTCCAGGAGCTTGTCGAGCACGAGGCCCAGGTGCTCCGCGCCGCACGCGACCGGGCGCAGAGATGGCGAGAGGTCGAAGCGGAAGGAGACCTCCCGGCCGCCGTGACGGCGCTCGACGGCCTCGGCCGTCGCAGCCACCACGGCCGCAACATCCGTGGTCTCCCCGCCCGCCGAGACATCCTGGGCGCTGACGGCCTTGAACTCGAGCAGCTTCTGCACGATCTCCCCAAGCCGCTGCACCTCCAGATCGCACACGCCCAGAACCTCGGCCAGCTGGCCCGCAGCCTCCTGCGCGGGCGCTCGCCGGCACAAATCCAGGCAAGCCATCAGCACGGTCAACGGCGTCCGGAGCTTGTGCGAGACCATCATGAAGAAGCTGGCCTGCAACTCCTGCTGGCGCCGTTCCTCGGTCACATCCCGCAGCGCCAGAACCGTGCTCTCCAGACGGTCGCCGTCGAAGAGACGCGTCAGTCTGGCGCTCAGATAGAGGGGAGGCAGCGTGTCACTGCGCTCGATCTCGAAGCCATCCGCATGTTCCTTGGCAACCGCCAGCTCCGCCCACGGCGTGGAGAGCGTGAAGGGCGCCAGCACCTCGGCGAGCGCGCGTCCCTGCGCTTCGCCGGGCGGCACATGCAGCAGAAGGCAGGCCGCCCGATTGGCCGTGGTAATGCGTCCCTCCCCGTCCGTCACGACGATGCCGTCGCTCATGTGGGAGATGGCGGAATCGAAGCGCTCCCGCTCGAGCAGCACGGCCCGGTAGTGGCTGACCCGCTGCCGCTCGATGGCATACTGCAACGAGCGCACGAGCACCGGGCCGTCGAGGCGCCCCTTGCTCAGGTAGTCCTGGGCGCCTTCCTGTACGGCCCGGACAGCGACCGCCCGGTCGTCGAGGCCCGTGAGCACGACGATCGCGGTGCTGGGAGCCGCGTTCCGCAGCGATCGGAAGGTGTCCAGGCCCTGGCTGTCGGGCACCCCCAGGTCCGAGAGCACGACATCGGGCCGGTCCACCGCCAAACGCTGCAACGCTTCGGAGACCCGCGTCACATGCTCGAGCGCGAACTGCCCCGGGGCGGCCTCATCGAGGTTGACCCGCAGCAGGAAGGCGTCGTCGAGATCGTCCTCGAGTAACAAGACCCGAATCGGCGCCTCCGCCATCGCTCTCGCCTCCCGTCGTCGTCGCCCGTCGTACTCTACGCCGGGACCTCAAAGTAGATGATCGTGCCCTCGCCGACGACCGACTCCACCCACATGTGTCCACCGTGCGCCTCGACGACCTGCTTCCCGTGGCACAGGCCCAATCCTGTCCCGCGTGCTCCGCGCCTGGCCGGGTCCTGCAGGAGGTAGAACGGCGTGAAGAGGTCCTCAAGGGCGTCGGCCGGGATGCCCGGCCCCCGGTCGGCGACCGCGAAGCGTACCATGTCCTCCACCCGGCTCACGCTGACGCGGATCGCAGTTCCCGGCGGGGAGTGCTCCGCCGCGTTGGCCAGCAAGTGCGCCAGGACGAGCAGCAGTTCGTAGCGATCGCCCTCGACCTCGGTGAGGCCGTCCTCCACCAGGACCTCACAGGAGCAGCGGTGACCGGCCAGCTGCACCGCCTCGATCGCCTCATCCACCAGCGAGCGCACGCGGAAGCGCCCGCCTTCGGCGCCGATCGTCCCGACGGACTCCAGGCCGGAGAGCTCGACGAACCCCTCGAGCAAGCGCGCGCAGTGGTCCGCGGTCTGGATGATGTGCCCGGTGACGTCCACGGCGCGTTCGGCCAGCTCGCCGCGGTCCTCCAACAGCAGGCGGATCGCCTGCTCCTTGATCGCGGCAAGGGGGCCGCGCAGCTCCCGGGAGGCGAGGGCCAGGAGGCTCTGACGCAGTTGCTCCACGCGAGCGCGCTCGATGGCGTACCGGATGGACCGCTCAAGCAAGCGCGCGTTGAGCTCGCCTTTGACCAGGTAGTCCGTGGCCCCGGCCTCCATCGCCCGCACATCGACCGTGCGATCCCCCTGGCCCGTCAAGAGGATGACCGGGCCCGAGCAGCCCCGCCGGCGCCCCTCCTGCATCAGCTGCAGCCCATCGTGCGGACCCAGTCGGTAGTCGAGGAGGTAGACGTCGTGCTCGCTCCTCGCCATCGCGTCGAGGGCGCCGGCGTAGTCGGCGATCCACTCGACGCGGAACCGGGCGCCCCCCTCGGCTTCCAGGAGCAGGTCGCGGGTGATGAGGTAGTCCTCTTCATCATCGTCGACAAGTAGCACGCGGACGCGTGCGTCGGCGGCGCTCACGCCTCGACCTCCGCGGGGGCCGTTGGGTCGCTTCGGAGCGCAGCGATCCAGGATGGGGCTTGTTGGGAATCCCTGCCTGAACCCCGCCTTCTCCCAACTGATGCCAAAATGCCAAGCTCTATAGGCATGTTCTTGTTGACAATCCCTGCCGTGGTATGATATACGAACACGACGGTAGTCCAGCGCAACGTCCGCATTCAGGCTTCCGGCCAGCACAACGGGATGTGAGAGCAGTGGGGGCAGCTACTCTCCCCGTCGGGCGTGCCAAGAAGACGATCGACCGCCGAGGCCGGCTTCCGCTCCCCGCCGGGCAAGCTCGCGCATTGGGTCAGAAGGTCTACCTCAGCCCCAGCCTCGGCCGCTTCATCCAAGTCTATGGCGAGGATCGCTGGAACTCGTACGTCGGTCGTCTCGCCGACGCCGTCGAGTGCGCGGCCCCCGAACTGCGCGCTCCGCTCCGACACCTTCTGGGTCAGGCCGTCGAGACGCACATCGATGACCAGAACCGTCTGGTGATCCCCCACGATCTCATCACGCTCAGCGAACTGTTCCCCGACTCGCAAGCGGAGTCGCGGGACGTCATCGTGGTCGGCACCGGGATCTGCGTGGAGATCTGGGACCCGGCCCGGTTGGCCGAACACGAGGCCCACGAGAAGACCCAACTCACGGAGATGTGGAGCGCAATCGGAGCCCTCCTGGGCGCCCCTCGTCCGGCGGCGCCGGCGGCGACAAGAGGCGATGAACCCCAGTGACACCGCCCACCGTCCAGTCCTGGTGGCTGAAGTGCTCTCCTTCCTCGCCCCGGCGGGTCGGGACCACTTCGCGGACTGCTCCTGCGGCCACGGACACTTCTCGGAGCGGCTCGCGCAGTGCCTGCCGGCGGACGCGCGGCTGTTGTGCCTCGACATCGATGCGGAAGCCGTCGCGGCCACCACTCGGCGGCTGGCCCGCTTCGGCGAGCAGTGCGTGGTCGTGCGCGGCTCTTACGTCGATCTCCCCGATCTCGCGGCCGGCGTCGGCCTGGGCCCGTTTGGCGGCATTGTCATCGACGCCGGCTGCTTCTCGCGGGAGCAGATCATGAGCCCGGACCTGGGCCTGAGCTTCTCGGTGGACGGCGAGCTCAACATGAAACTCGATCCGCAGCAACCGGGCCCCACGGCGCGCGACCTGATCGCGACGCTCTCGGCTCGCGAGCTGGCCGCGCTCTTCAGGGAAGCGGGCGAGTCGCCGCGAACGGCGCGGTTGGTGGCCTCTGCCATCGAGCGCGCCCGGGCCAGCGAGCCGCTCACCCGCACGGTGCAACTGGCGCGGGTCATCGAGCAGGCCGTGGACGCCGCTCACCTGCGACGCGGCGAACGTCACCCGGCGACCCGTCCCTTCGCGGGCCTGCGCCAGGCCGTGAACCGCGAGTTACCGACGCTGGAGCAGGGCATCGAGGCGGCCGTCCGTTCGCTCCGTCCTGGGGGCCGGCTGTGCCTGCTCTCCTACTACGGCACCGAACACGCTCTCGTCCGCCGGAAGTCCAGGGCTCTGGAGCGAGGCTGCATCTGTCCCCCGGACCTCCCGGTGTGCGGTTGTGGCCGTCAGTCACTCCTTCGACGTCTCCTGCGCGATCCCCTGCCGCCGGCGCCGAGGGAGGTTCGCGCCAATGATTCCGCACGCAGCGCTCGACTGCACGTTCTCGAGCGCACCGCGGCGCTGATGTAGGAGGCATCGGCTCGCATCACGATGACCTACCCGACGGCGGCGAGGCTTCCCGAGGGCTGGGGAGCGGGGCGCACCGGGTCCAGGAGCACCCACCGACAGCCCCGTCAAGCTCTCCACAAGCCTCCAGCCAGGCGAACGGGCAACGGACAGCCATGGAGCCAACAACCGCACCCTACATCGCAGCACCGATCGACGCACTGTCCTGCAACGCCCGTGACCCGTAGGCGTCCCGACCTCCCCACGCTCTGGGGAGCCTCGACCCGCCGTAGTCGGAGGGAGGGCGCGGAGCCGGTCGACCCGAGACGGACGAAACACCAGGGAAAGTCGCGTCTCCGGCGGAGACCAGTCACCGCACCCATCACTGCAACGGACACCGCACACACTGCAGCACTGTATCGCAGCAACGCTCGCGCACTGTCCGTAGTGAGGCCGCCGGCCCGCGCCCCCATCCGACGCAGAGACAGCCATCGGACCCTCCGTCCGCCGACAACAGGACACCATTGCAGCACTGAACGTGACACTCACGCGCGGCCGAAGGTCCAGGAAGGGAGGGTAGACGCCCGCAGGCTCCGTACCAGGTCGTTAGGGCCGCCGCACCCGACGCAGTAGCATCGGCTTCTACACCACAGCAACGACACAGCACTCTTCGCAGCACACATCGCACCATAGACGAAGCAATCCCTTGCCGCGTTGGGGCCTGCGGGCGTCTCCCTCCGCCGGGTCCGCCGGACCAGAGGCCGTCCTACGACCGGCTGCCGCCATCCAGCCGTCCCGGTAATCACCGTCTCCGGAGGGTCCTCATGCCTCACGAGCCGCTGCGCACTCCGTCGACCCCGGCGCAGGACCCCGAACTGCAACTGGTCACGCGGCAGCGTCCCCGCCCGAGGACCGCGCCTCAGGGCCCCTGGCGGGGGCTCGCGCTGATCGGTCTCGTCGGGGGAGCTACGCTTCTATACCTGTGCTTGCTGGTTCGCGTCTCCGCCGTGGATGTGAGCTGCCACGACCACGAAATGCGTCGCGAGGAGCTCCGCAGCCTCATCGCGACGGACATGACGGAGCTCAGCGCCCTCAGCGACATGGCCACCAACCTCGACCAGGCGCAGCGCAACGGCCTCTGTCCGGCGGAGGGGCGTGACCGGCTACTGGTCAGCCCGCAGCTCTGCCGCCCGCTGCCCGAGGCAGGCGCGGTCGCTCCGGCTGTCGACACGCCTGCGCTGGCCGCAGGCCTGGGGACGTACTGACCGCGGGGCCGACCTGTGGGGTCGCACTGAGCGTCGCACTCGGGGGGTACGGGGCAGATGACACCGGATGATGCAGCCGCTATCGTTCGACGAGCCGGGGCCGGCCGTATCATTGCCGGCCTCTTCTGCGCCGCCATTCTGGTCAAGCTGGGGGCCGAGCAGACCGTCCTGCGGTCGGGGCGCCTGAGGCTGGCCGAGAAGATCGTGCCGTCGCCAAGGGCCTTCGATCCAGGCCCGGGGCCGATCTGCGCTTCGGGGGGCGAGCATCTGGCCGACAGCGTCGTCCGGTACACCATCTGGGTCGACCCGAAGGCCTACCACAACGACGCCGAGCGCGAGTCGGTGGCAGTGGCCCTCTCCCAGACCGCCCACGTCTCCTACGGGGAGGCGCTGGTTGAGGTCTCGAGACCCAAGCGCCGCTTCTGCTACATCGTGCGCCGCGCGGACCGCGACACGATGATGCGCGTCGCCCGCCTCGACCTGCCCGGCGTCCACATCGACGAGGAAATCGGCCGCGCCTATCCCTTCGGGCGCCTCGCGGCCAACGCCCTGGGTTGCCGGGGCGCGGAGAACGAAGGCCTCGAGGGACTCGAGGCCCTGTGGGCCTTCGTGCTCGATGGCTACGAGGGCAGCCGCCCCGTCGATCGGGATTACTTCGACCGTCGCATCCTGGGCATCCCCGGGGGCGGCGTTCCTCCGGAGCCCGGCGACCGCCTGATCCTCACCCTCCGGCTGCCGTTGCAGCGCGTGGTCGAGGCCGCGATGGACGACCTGGAGGCCAAGCACCGGCCCGAGTCGGCCACCTGCACCGTACTGGACCCGCGCACGGGCGACATCCTGGCCTTGAGCGTGCGGCCAAACTACGACCCCTCCGACCTGAGCGGCGCCCTCCCGGAGATGCGCAAGTGTCGGCAGTCGTTCGACGTGTACCCCCCCGGCAGCACCCTTAAGACGGTCATCGTGGCCGCTGCCATCGATGCCGGCGTCATCCAGGAGGGCTCCCGCTTCTACTGCGCCGGCACGGTGGAGGTCGGGGCACGGCCTCTCGGCTGTTGGGGAGAGTGGCGCGGCCGGGGCCACGGCTGGCTGACCCCGGCGGACGTGATCGCCAAGAGCTGCAACGTGTGCGCAGCGCAGATCGCCATGCGTCTGGGCCCCGATCGCCTCTACAGGTTCATCGACCGAATGCAGCTCCTGGACACGATGTCCTCCGGGCTGGATGCGGAGCGCCCAGGGGTGGTCCTGGCCAAG
>VGFB01000169.1 GCA_016869015.1 Armatimonadota bacterium | reverse complement strand
CTGCATCTTCGAGATGACCGAGGGCGTCGTCTTCACGTACCGCGGGAGCTGGTGCGCCGAGGGGTGCCACACCAGCTGGAACGGTAACTGGCGACTCATCGGTGAGCACGGCACGCTGCTCTACGAGAACGATCAGACCCCGCATGGCCAGGTGCTCGCCGGAGATGAGGGCTTCAACCGTCCGCTGAAGGACCTCGCGATCGCGCAACCTCAGGTCGACGCTGCCGACATGCACGGCGCCTTGCGGGAGATGCTCCGTCTCCTACGGACGGGGGAGAAGCCCCAGACGGAGTGTCACGACAACATCCAGTCGCTGTCGATGGTCTTCGCCGCGATGGAGAGCTCGCGGCGGGCCGAGAGACTCACCATCGCTGATCTCTGAGCGCCGACAGGGAGGCCCCGATGCCCATCATCAAACGCGAGGACTTCGGCACGGAACGCGCCCCGGAGTGGTGCAGGGTTGAGGGCGGCATCAACGCGATGGGTTGCTCGACCCGGAGCGAGGGTTCGGTGGAGGTGCACTTCCACGACGCGGAGGAGTTCTGGTTCGTTCTCGCCGGCAAGGCGCGCGTGATGACGGACGGGCGGGAGTACGTCGTGGAGCCCGGTGACGTAGTGTGCACCCACATGGGCGACGAGCACGCGATCCTGGAGATCGTCGAGGCCCCATACACCCAGGTCTGGATCGAGTGCAACCTGCGTGGGCGGAAGCGCCCCGGACACCTGCATCGGGGCGAGGGTGACTGAGGAGCGCACCGGCATGGGCCTCGAGGTCTTGTCCCTGGAGGGCTCGCCCCGCGAGATGGGCGGACGCCACGGCGAACGGCTCGCCGAGGGCGCCCGAGCCATGTGCGACACGCGGATCGAGCTGTGTCTGCAAGCCGCTGCGGGGAGGCTCTCGCGACAAGACCTCCTGGCCCTGGCCGCCGAGTCGCTGCCCGTGTTCGCCGACTTCGCCCCGGAGGCGTACGCGGAGTTTGGCGGGATCGCCGAGGGCGCCGGGCTTGGTCGCGAGGAGCTGCTGATCGGCAATGGCTACACCGACTTTGTGGACCTGGTTCGGCGCCGCTCGGCTTCGGTGTCAGAGTGTACCGCGTTCATGGTCGCGGGCGAGGCAACCACCGCCGGGTCGAGTCTGCTGGGGCAGACGTGGGACATGAGCGCCAGCGCCTACCCGCATGTCGTCGCCTTCCGGCGCGCGCCCCGTTCTGCGCCCGCGTCGATCACCCTGACGACGGCGGGCTGTCTCTCGCTGGTGGGCCTCAACGAGTGTGGGATCGCCGTGGGCAACACCAACCTGACGCCGACCGATGCTCGCGCGGGCGTGATGTACCTGGCGGTCATCCACACCGCCCTTGCGCAGACGACCTTCGAGGCGGCGTTGGCGGTCATCACCGACGCCCCGCGCATGTCGGGTCACTACTACTACGTGGGAGGGCCGACGGGGCAGCTGGCCGGAGTGGAGACGACGGCGCTCAAGCACACGCTGCTCCGTCCCGGCGCCTCGGGCCTCCTGGCGCACGCCAACCACTACGTGGACCAGGGGCTGCGCCGCAGCGCGGCCTCCGAACCATCCCGCAACTCCCTTGATCGTGAGGCGCGGATGTGGGAGCTACTGCGCGCGGCCGCGGGCAGCCATGATCCGGGCACCGTCGCCGTCGCCCTCGCCGACCACGAGGCGCCGATCTGCCGCCACGAGCGCCCGGACGAGGAGATCCGCACTTGCTCCGTCGCTATCATGCAGCCCGCCGAGGGCCGCATCCGGCTCGCCAAGGGCTGCCCCTGTGACGCGCCCTTCACCGACCTCGCCCTCTGAAGAATGGGACGGAGGCATTTCTCGAAGCGGCGTGAGAAATGCCTCCGTCCCACTTCTCGCGTTCTTCAGGGCTCGATCCTTCGGACATACACGTAGTACGCCCCCCGGTCCTCCCCCGCGTCGTTGACGAACCAGGTCTGCAGGCGCGTGTCGCCGGCGGGCAACTGCGCGGTGAAGGTGACGGCGGGGGCACCGTCGGGGACCGGTTGTCGGACCTCCACGTCGGCGATGGCGAGACGCGCTGTGTGGGCCGCGATGGCCGTGCCGCCCGGGACGGCGCCGGTGATCGGCGCGTTCACCTCCTCCGGCCAGCGGCGCAGCGTGATCTCGTACTCTCCGGCGCGCTCGACTCGCACCGCCCAGAAGCCGTTTGCGGCCTGCCCCTCCAGGATGTGCGTCTGGTTCCAGGGCGGGAACACATCGTGCCAGTCGTGCGCGACAAGTCGCGACGGGTTCTCTGCCTCGGCGCCCACCACGATCTCGCAGTAGTCCTCGAAGGTCGGTGACAGCTCGGTCCACCAGGCCTCGTACTCCGCCCGCAGTTGGGCGAGAACCTCGGGGTGATCGCCCGCCACGCTGTGCTCCTGACCGGGATCGGCCTGGATGTCGTACAGCTCGGTGCCGTTGACCAGCCGCCAGCGTTGGGTCATCACCGCCGACTGCCGCCACTTCTCCGGGTGTTCGATCCGCTGCGAATCGGTGATGATGACGCGGTCCGGCCAGTCCGACGCCTCTCCGCACAGCAGCGAGGCCAGGCTCACCCCGTCGAGCTTCACGCCTGCCGGCGGGGCCAGCCCACAGAGCTCCGCCAGCGTCGGCAGCATGTCCACGTTCGCGGCCAGGCGGTCGATGTCGGTCCCCGGGGGCGCCAAGTTGCCGCCGGGCCACCGCACGAAGCAGGGCACGCGGTGCCCGCCCTCGTACTCGGACCCCTTCCGGCCGCGCATCCCCGCGTTGAACCCCGGCTCCGACGTGCCGTTGTCGGTCATGAAGATCAGGATCGTGTTGTCCGCCAGGCCCAGCGCCTCGAGGTGAGCCGTGAGGCGCCCCACGTTCTCGTCGATGTTGGTGATCATGCCGTAGAAGCGGGCGGTCGACTCGGGAGCTCCCGCGTCCAGGTACGGCCGGCTATACTTCGGGTCCACGTTGTACGGACCGTGCGGCGCGTTCGTCGGGAGGTACACGAAGAAGGGTCGGTCGCGGTTGGCCTCGATGAAGCCCATCGCCTCGCGGAAGAACACGTCCGTGCAGTAGCCCTCCTGAGCCGCAAGAACGCCGTTGTGCAGGTACGTGTCATCGAAGTAGTCGTTGCCCCAGTAGTCGTGGCCTTGTCCCACGCCGCCGCCGCCGTGGACCAGCACCTCCTGGAACCCCTTGTCCTGAGGGCGTGAGGGGTAGTTGTCGCCCAGATGCCACTTGCCGAAGATGCCCGTCCGGTAGCCGCCCTCGGCCAGGACCTGCGCCACGGTCGCCTCATCCTCGCGCAGGATCGATCTCCCCATCACGGTGTGCCACACACCCGTGCGGTTGCAGTTCCGCCCGGTCATCAGCCCGGCCCGCGTCGGGGCGCAGGTGGGGGCGACGTGGAAGTTGGTGAACCGGACGCTCTCCCCGTGCAGCCGATCGAGGTTGGGCGTCCTGATGATCGGGTTCCCGTGACAGGCAAGGTCCCCGTAGCCCTGGTCGTCGGTCAGGACGAGGATGGCATTGGGGCGCCGGCGGGTGGTGTCCATCTGGGCGCGTCACTCTCCCACGAGTTGGCGGTAGTACGGCACGGCGGGCTCGCGACATACATACGGCGAGTCAGGCTATTCGGCGCGATCTCTCGGGCGGCCTGCAGGCGATGGGCTCGCCTACGGCGAATGGGGCAAGTGGAGTGGAACGCCAAGGGCATGGCCCGCTGCACAGCACGCGCAGGGAGGCGCCGAATGAGAAGATCCCAGGGCTTCACGTTGATTGAGCTGCTGGTTGTCATCGCGATCATCGCCATCTTGGCGGCGATCCTGTTCCCCGTCTTCGCCCGGGCGCGCGAGAAGGCGCGTCAGACGTCCTGTCTCTCCAATGTGAAGCAGCTCGGACTGGGCGTCATGATGTACTGTCAGGACTACGACGAAACGTACCCCGGCTACTACCCGCCATGGCCCGCGACAGTCCCGAGCCCACAGGGCTGCTCCTGGTGGGAGGGCATCTACCCGTACGTCAAGAACTACCAACTCTAATGTCTGTCCGAGCTACATTCGCCAGCAGACCAGCTGGAACTACAACCAGCACATCTTCCCCCTGATGCCGTCGTACGGCATGAACCCCAACCTGCATTACGGCCCGATCACGATGGCGCAAGTCAACCGGCCGGCCGAGTGCATCATGTTGGGCGACAGTTGCCACCCCATGGGGGCGGACTGGCGGTTCGCCTTTCCGCGGGCGCCCGTCGTGCTGCCGGGCTCAGGGAACCCCTGCACGGTCGTGTCGACCAATACCGCGATGCAGCCCGAAGCGACGCTGCACAACATGGGATCGAACGTCGCTTTCGCCGACGGTCACGCCAAGTGGCTCAGCGGCAGCGACATCTGGGCGAGACGAGCGACATACATGGCTCGGTGATGACGGTCGGTATTCAGATGGCGGCGTGACGCGCTTGCCCGCCCAATGCCCCGGGGCGGGCAAGCGCGCTCCTGAGAGCAGGCCACGCAGGGACCGGCCCTCGTGACGGCGAAGGGAGGCTGCATGATGGCTCTCGCATGGTCGGGCATCTGGGCGCTGTTTCTTCCTGCCCCCACACTGTCGGCCCCCTTCGAGGGGTCTCCGCAGGGCTACACCCTCGTCGCGGAGGATGACTGCGGCGACCCCGACGCGAGCTCCCATGTCACCCGCGGCCAGACGTATGTCTTCTCGCCCAGCATGGTAACCGGCCCGCTCGAGGACCGCGACATCATCTTCGACAACGACTTCTGCGTCCTCCGGTATGAAGGGCTTCTGCCGGAGGCGCTGTACAAGGTGGATGTGGTCTACGTCAGCGAGGTCGCCGACTCCCGCAGGCAGTCCCTCGAAGCCAACGGGCTGCTCGTGCATGACACGCTGCCGATTCCGGGGCGCGTGCCTGGACGCTTCCTCTACGACCTGCCGCCCGAGGCCCATATCGGTGGGAAGCCCGTCGAGCTGAAGTTCGCTCGTCAGGGCGGTGCGAACGCCGTCGTCTCCTACGTGCGGATCTGGTCCACCGATCCGCGCCCGCTGCCGGGCAAGCAGGCCCTCTGGGCTCCCAACGGGCCCATCGAGAAGGACTGGCTGAAGCAGGACCGCCTCCGCGGTAAGCCGCGGTTTGCCCAGTGGGAGGACCCGGTAGCCGAGGTCCGAGATGGCGTCGTGCCCTGCATCAACGAGCAGCTGGAGCGCGGGCGGCGGATGCTGGCCGACTTCGAACGGCTGAACGCGGAGGGTCTGTCGGCGTCGCGCGCAGAGCTCGCCGATCTCACCGCCCGCCGCGACGCCCTCCTCGCTGAAGGGGACGTTTCCCCGCAAGCGTGGCTCAGCGTCTACCGTGACGTTCGGTGGGCCGTCCGGCGTCTCGCGTTCAGGAACCCCTTGCTGGCGTCTGACGGTCTGCTGTTCGTCCGGCGACATCACGCTCACGCGATGCACCAGTGCGCCCGGCGGCTGGGGACGTTCACCTTGCCGGGGGGCGACATCTGCCTGTTGAGGGAACTGCGCGCGGACGGCAAGGCGGAGGTCACTCGACTGACCGACGGGCGCTTCCCGCGCGGGACGTTCGGGCGGCCGGACCTCTCCTTCGACGGGACGCGCCTGGTCTTCGGCTTCGCCCCCGAACGCGAGGCGGGGGAGATCCGCATGGACTACGGCGGCATCTCCGAGCAGACGGCTCCCCTCTACGCCGAGCACCAGGTCGGCCCCTGCCGCGAGTTCCAGGTGTGGGAGATGGGCGTGACCGGCGGTCCCGCGCCGCGCCGGCTGACCGAAGGGCCCAGCGAGAACAGCGATCCCCTGTATCTGCCGGACGGGCGCATCGCCTTCATGTCTCATCGTCCCGGCGGCCTCGTGCAGTGCGGCGACTGGGCGCTGGCCTACTGCGTCTTCACGATGAACCCCGACGGGACCGAGGCCCGGCAGATCACCGTGAGCAAGGACGGCGAGTGGGACCCCTTCCTGCTCGCCGACGGCACGATCGGCTTCACCCGCTGGGAGTATGTGATGAAGTTCTGGTCGCCGATCCAGATGCTCTGGTCCGTGCGACCGGACGGAACCGACCCCCGCCTGATCTACGGCAGCGAGCTCGCGAAGACCTACGCCTACCCGCTCAACTACGCCTCCGCCCGGCCGGTGCCCGGAACCAGCAAACTCGCCTGCATCGGCTCGGCACACCACAACACGGGAGCGGGGCCTCTCTGCCTCGTCGACCTCGCCATCGGCCCAAACGACGCAGACGGGTTGGAGCGAGTGACCCCGGTACGATACGTCGAGACCCCTGATCAGCAACCGGATGCCGGGTGGTACGACTGTCCCCATCCCCTGAACGAGAACTACTACCTGCTGTCTTACAGCTTCTCGCCGAGCGAGACGGAGACAACCGGGTATGCTCTGTACCTGTTCGATACCTACGGCGGCAAGGAGTTGGTCTACCGCGACGAGGAGCTGTCGGCGCTCTTCCCCGTGTTGCTGCGGCCGCGCGAGCGCCCGGGGCCGCTGCCGCCGCTGACCGATGGGACCGGCGGCGAGTGCGGCGAGTTCCTGGTGCAGGACGTGCACGAGGGCCTCGCCCCGGAGGCGCGCGGCGCGGCGCGGTACCTGCAGATCATCGAGGCCCACGAGCGTCACATCCACACCAGTCCGTACGCCATCGAGGTCGGCCCCGACTCGGGTTTCGAGACCAAGACCGTTCTCGGCACCGTGCCGGTGGAGCCCGACGGCTCCGCGGCCTTCCGCGTGCCGGCGGGGAAGAGCGTCTTCTTCACCGTGCTGGACCAGGACCACCGCGCGCTGCACACGATGCGCAGCGTCACGAACCTGCAGGCCGGCGAGCGAACGGCCTGCGTGGGTTGCCACGAGGGCAACCGGCGCGCGGTCCCGGCCAACCGGCCGACCCGGGCGATGCTGCGTGAGCCCTCGGACATCGAGCCGCCGCCGTGGGGCATCCGGCCGATGGAGTTCGCGACGGTCGTGCAGCCCGTGCTGGACCGCAACTGCATCGGCTGCCACGACGGCTCCAGCGAGGACCGCCACGCCTTCGATCTGACCGACCGCCAGTCCCGCCCGTGGATGGGGGTGCCGCTTCCGGTCTCGTACTACAACCTGCGCGAGCATGTACGACATGCACCGATCTTCCAGTACTTCCTCGCGCCGGGCAGCTTCGGCTCGCGGGTCAGCCCCGTCACGCAGCTGCTGCAGGCAGGCCACTACGACGTGGCTCTGGCGCCGGAGGAGTGGCGGGCGCTGTGTGCCTGGATCGACTGCAACGCGCCGGGCCTCGGGGACTACGAGGTCGCGAGCTACGCCACGCGCGATCGACGGCGGCAGGCGGAGCGGGCGACCCTGATCGAGGCGCGCGGCGACAGCATCGAGGTGCGCCGGCGGGCCCTTGCTGAGGGCCTGCCCCCCGGAGAGCGTCTGCTCTGTTACCTGGACTGCGGACCGCGGCTGGAGGACGGCCAGGCGGATGAGGTGCTGATCCGCGAGGTAGCCGGCTTCCCCTATCGGTACGGCGCAGGGCCCGACGTGACCGAGCCCTGGTACGACGACCTCAGCTTCGAGG
>VGFB01000168.1 GCA_016869015.1 Armatimonadota bacterium | reverse complement strand
GGAAGCCGACGGCCGCGGCGCCGACCCAGAAGAGCTTCTGGAGATGGTAGGTGGCCCAGACGGAGAAGAGGTTGTCGCTGCTCATCAGGTAGCCCAGGCCGATGAGGTGGGGCAAGGGCCGGAAGTAGATGCCGGCGAGCTCGGACCAGGGGAGCGCCGTGAGGCCCTGGAAGGGGAAGAGCGTCACCTTCCACTGCGGGATCCCCGGCCAGACGGGCGTCAGGACCACCGGCAGCGCATACCAGAACCCGGCGAGGAAGCCGAGCCACATCACCGGGTTGCGGAAGAACTGGCGGCGGGCGGCGGTGGCTCCGCCCGTCATCTCCAGGGGCAGGAAGAGCAGCGGGAAGCGCAGGTGTTCCTG
The DNA here is from genome assembly GCA_016869015.1 of Armatimonadota bacterium. Taxonomy (GTDB): domain Bacteria; phylum Armatimonadota; class Zipacnadia; order Zipacnadales; family VGFC01; genus VGFC01. Next base: position 7,225 of record VGFB01000168.1, on the reverse strand, counting down.
CTCGGCCCAGCGGCGCTCGAAGAGGCTGATCAGGCAGAAGAGGCCGAGCCACGAGATGAGGAGGAAGGCCGTCCACGCGCCCAGCGGCGCCGCCCAGGCCTGCCAGGGGACATGGCCTGTCGCGGAGGTCTCGAAGAACTGCCGGATCACCTCGGGGTCTCGGGGCGCAACCCAGGCGGGGATGTGCTCGCCGAGCTCCCGCAGGCGCTCGTAGTACTGGGGGGCGGTCAGGAAGCCCAGCAGGCAGCGCGTCATCCTCCGTCCCGACATCGCCACCGTCAGCACGAGCACCGCGTACACGACGAGAATCTCGCCGCGCCCCAGCGCCCACCGCGGTCGCAGGCGCTCGAGGAGGGGGTTCACCGCGGCCAGCAGCAGGAGCGAGAAGACGGCGGGGACGGGGGGCACGCTGCTCTCGATCTCACCCGCGTTGTACACCAGCGCGACCTGCTGCACCAGCAGGCCGGTGAGTACGGCCAGGACGAGGGCGAGGGTCAGCGCGCGGATGGTCAAGGCAGCGGCCCTTCGGGCGACGGATCGCGGTGGATGGTCCACGGACACGGAGCGGCGACGGCTCACCACCGGCCACAGCAGCCGCCGAGACGGCGGCGGCCCCGGCGAACGTCAACGGCCGTAGTACGGGGTTCGGCGAGGAGGGGGGAAGGTCCTGTCTTGGCAGGAGGGGCGGTCCCGACCCGCGAACGGACGCGCATGGTTCGGCTTCTCATGCTGAGGTTGCTCATGACGGCTTGCCCCGCAGACGCGCAGGCGGAGGCTCCGCTGCCGGAGCCCGTACGTGAGAGCTTCAACTGCTCGGCCGATGGCTCCCGATGGCCCTGCCTGCTCCAGCTGCCGGCGGCCGAACCCTCGGCGATTCTCCTCTACCTGCACGGTCACTATGCGGACGAGACGCAGGGGATGACGCCGGGAAGCTACAACGACGCCTTCGGCAAGCTGCGGCGGGAGTGCCTGGCGCGCAGGATCGCCTACGTGACCGCCTGGTATGGGGGCAACACGTGGATGGGTCCCTCCGCCGAAGCCGGCCTCACGGACCTCATCGGCCTCCTGCGCGCGCGCTGGCCGGGCCGGCCTGTGTACCTGTGCGGGGGCTCGATGGGCGGCTCTTCGACGCTGGTCTTCGCGGTGCGACGGCCCGAGCTGCTCGCAGGAGCCATCGCGCTGTGTCCGGCCGCGGACATCCAGGCCTACCAGGCCTTCGCGGCCGGCTCGCCGAACCCCACGCTGCAGAACATCGCCGCCGCCATCGCCCTCCACTACCAGGCCGGGAGCAGTGCGCTCGAGGAGGAGCTGCGCGCGCGCTCGGCCCTGCTGAACGCCGAGCGGCTGACGATGCCCTGCTACCTCGCCCACGGCGCGGCGGACGCGCTGATCCCCGTCGAGCCGACGCGCGCGCTCGCGGAGCGGCTGCAGGAGCTGGGGCGGCGCATTCGGTACGTCGAGATCGAGGGCGGAGACCACGACTCACCCGTCACGCAGGTAGACTGGGCCGCCGCGCTGGACTTCGTCGGGGCACGGCCCTGACCGCGAGCATCGCGGAAGGAGAGCGAACGCATGGCTGACCAGGAGAAGAGCCCGGAGCGCGAGGACCTGGCCCAGATCATCGAGTCGGCCCGACGGTTGGGGATCGAGCTGGACGAAGCGGAAGCCATGCAGTGGCTGACCGCGATGGCGGCCACCGAGGCGCGGCAGGGGGTGGTGGTCGATGAACGCGCCGGGGTCTTCGGGCACTCGATGGCGATGCTGGACTTCTCGCCCGAGGACCTGGCGCACTTTCGCGCCATCGGGCGGTTGGTCGAGTTCGAGGACGTGCCGGGAGTCGTCGAGACGGCTCTCGCCCTCTCCGGCTCTGCGGCGCAGTCGAAGATCCAGACTTACCCCGGCGATGCCGACTACTTCGAGCGGGTCAACATCCGGGCCGAGACACGGGAGGCGGCCGGTCGTCTCCTGGCCGATCTCATGCGCCAGAAGGCGCTCAGCACCCTCCAGGCCCCGACCCACCAGCTCATCGAGGTGAAGTTCGGCTCGTACCCGTTCGACTTCGTCAGGGACGGACGCTCGATCGCCGCCGGCTCGCCGATCGCCTGGGGCCCCAAGGAGATCGAGGCGGGCAAGATCGAGGGCTTCACCCCCGACGGCCGGCCCGCGTCGGTGCTCTGGGACGAGGTCGCTCAGGACCCGGGCTGGTGCAAGCTGGACTGGGTGGTCGCCGACCCCGGCCGGCACCGGCTGGCGAACGCCAGCAACATGCTGGACGTGACCTGGGAAGCGCCGGACGGCACGATCACCCCGCTGGACTCCTACCTCGACCCGTACTTCCAGGAGGTGTACCTGGACGCGACCTCGGTGCCGATTTTCGCCAAGTTGGCCAAGCACGTGTCGGCCGACGCTCTGGAGAACTACGTGGCGGAGCTGACGCACGAGGTCGAGAAGTACCTGACCCGTGACCTCAACTACGGGAAGGTCGCCAAGCGCCTGTACAACATCTTCCGCCTGACCGGCCGCTACCCGGAAGCGGCCTTCCTGCGCGAGCTGTTCGATGAGCCGGCGACCATGCTGTATCAGGTCTGGTCGCTCATCCGAACGGTCGACGACGCGACGCAGCCGGACTCGGGGATGCCGATGGAGTACGTGCTGGACCAGGCCGACGAGCTGATCCTCGCCGTGACCAGGGCCCTCGAGGGCGAGCAGGAGACCGAGATCGTGCGGTACCTGTTGCGGCTGCGGGACAGCCTGACCCGGCAGCGCAGCGGCCAGACGCTGATCCCGGAGGCCGAGGCGGCCCGGGCGGAGGTCATCAACCTGGTGAACAACTTCTTCCGGGAGAAGCTCCTCGCGCTGCCCGCCATCCGGCAGTACATGGAGGACCTCCAGGCCGGATAGCCGGTGGCGCGCCCGGTGCCGGTCAGGCGCCGGCGGCCGGCTTGCCAAGGCAGCAGTGCTTGAACTTCCGCCCGCTGCCGCACGGGCAAGGGTCGTTGCGGGCGGGGCCGTCGGAGCTCACGGAGGGCCTCGCGGGGGAGGGCGGTCTGCCGGCGGGCCGGGGCTTGCTCCGGCCGGTCAGCTCGTCGGCCATCCGCCGGAGCCGCCGCCGGCTGTGCGGGAAGAACCGGCGGTAGGCCTCGCAGAAGTAGGTCGGCGAGGCGATGTTCTCCGACGTGATGAGCCGATGCTTCTGGCACCCGCCGCGGCAGAGCGGCAGCCACTGGCACTCCACGCACTGCGGCGGGTGCGCCGACTTCCGGCGAGCGAAGGCCCGGAACTTCGGCGACGCGAGGATCTCGGCGAGAGGCGTGACCGTCAGGTTGCCCAGCCACCACTCCGGCGTCACCATGAAGTCACACGCGTACACGTCCCCGTTGTGCTCGACCACGAGGTAGCTCCCGCACTCCTCCTGGTGGATGCACGAGGGCATCGGGTGCCCCGCGTAGACCGTGAGGAAGTCGTCGAACTCGCGGATGTAGCACTCCGGCGGCCACTCGCGGGACCACTGGTCGAACATCCGGCAGAGGAACTCGCCGTACTGCTCGGGCGTGATCGAGTACTCAGCGGGCGTGAGCGGCTCCGGCCCCGGCTCGATGAGGGGGATGAACTGCAGATACCGCAGGTCATTGTCGCGGAAGAAGCGGTAGAGCTTCTCGGGCTGGGTCACGCTGTCGGGGGTGACCATGCACAGGATGTTGAACTCGACGCCGTGGCGGCGAAGGACCGCGAGGCTCTGCATCACCCGCTGCCAGCTGGGCGCGTCGCCGAGGGTCATCCGGTGCCGGTCGTGGAGGTCCTGCGGCCCATCGAGGCTTACCCCGATGAGGAACTTGTAGGCCGCGAAGAACGTGGCCCAGTCATCGTCGATGAAGGTCGCGTTGGTCTGAAACCCGTTACCGACCGCCTGCCCGAACCGGCCGTACCGCTTCTGGAACCCCACCGCGGCCCGGTAGAAATCCAGCCCCATCAGCCCCGGCTCGCCGCCCTGCCACCCGAAGGACGGGTTCTGCCCGGCCAGGAGCATGTACTGGCGGATGAACGTCTCGAGCGTGGCCTCGGTCATCCGCGGACGCGGCTCGTCGGGGTACAGCTCCGCCTTCGGCCGGTAGAAGCAGTAGTCGCACTTCAGGTTGCAGTCCGCCCCGGCAGGCTTCACGAGGACCGAGGTGATGGGAGGTTGAGGGGGGAGTGGTGGCATGAGGGCTCGGGGGCGTGGACGTCAGGGCCGGACGCGATAGACTCCTGGGGCATCGCGGCTGAAGCCGCTCCTACACCCGCGCGTCCATTATACGTCGCCACGTACGCGGCCGCAACCCGCGCAGGTCTGCCTCGCGCCCTCCTCGAACAACCGCGGAACGCCTTTCCCTCCCGCGAGGAGATCCCCGATGAAGCGCGCGGTTCTGCTGTGGCTATCCCTGGCGCCGGCGGTGGGCGGCTGGGCGCAAGAGTACCGGTTTGTCGGGCCGGTGGCGCCGGACACGCCCCTGCGGGCGGCGAACGAGTCCTTCGACCCGCTCCACGGACTGCTCACTCCGGGGCAGCCGGCGACGTATCTGCTGACCCCGGACACGACGCCCGAGATGCTGCGACACCTCTTGCTGATGAGCGCGCTGGTGGGGGAAGGCGGCGCCTTCGGCGACCGCTTCAGCGACGGCCCCGCGGTGTCGGCGCAACCGTACTGGCCGCAGATGAAGGGCCTGGAGGCGCTCGCGGAGCGGCTGAGCGGCTGGATGAGGGGCGGCGGGCGGCAAGGGAGCGTGGCGGTGGTGCTCCCCTCGGCCCAGGGGCGGGAGATGGCCGACGCGGAGGCCGGGGCGCTGCGGGCGGTGCTGAACCAGCTCGTCGAGATGCAAACGGGGTACCGCGTCATCGCGGCGGACGAGCTGGCGGCGGCCGTCACGGCGGAGGGGAAGCTGACCCTCGGTCCGGAGGCCATCAAGGCGGTCATCCTCCCCCGGGTGAGGATTGAGCGATCGGAGGTCGTGGAGGCGGCCCGGCGGCTGCTCGCGGGCGGCGTGAAGGTGATCGCGACTCACAACCTGCCGAAGGGGCCGGAGGGCGTGAGCTGGGTCGAGGAGGCCTTCGGTGTGAAGTCGATCGATGACATCAACGACGCGGTTTTCGCGAAGGGGAACGCGATCGTGGTGCCGGCGGAACTGGGGAGGCTGGCCCCGATCCTGAACGGGATGCAGTGCGAGGACCTGTTCCTGTACCCGCCGTCGAGAGACGTGGTTGCCGCACGCTACGCGAAGGACGCGGAGCCGGATACGGACACCTACCTGCTCTACAACGCCTCGGCCATGCCGGTGGACACCTACCTGACGATCTACCGGAAGTGCGCGCCGGACGTGCAGGACCTGGACACCGGAGCGCAGCGCCCGGCGCCCGGCTATCGGCACACGGAAGCGGGGACGACGCTGCTCCCGTTGGTGCTGCAACCGGAACAGGCCGTCGCGCTGGTCTGTCGCCCGGCGCCAACCGAGGCGGACGACAGCCACATCGCTCAGGCGCCGGGGCTGGAGCAGGTGCGGCTGATCGAGCGTGGCGGTAAGCCGGTCGTGGCGGGTCTCGCGCGGCTGAACGGGACGCACACGGTGATGCTGTCGGATGGGCGGAAGGGCAAGGCGAGGGTGGAGGGACTGCCGCCGGAGCTGCTGATCGACGGCGCGTGGAGGTTCGCGACGAAGACGGCCTTCGAGCGGCAGCCGACGCTGATCAGCCAGGCGCGGGTGCGGGCAGTGCGGGAGGGCGACGACCCCTCGCAGTGGATGGCCGCGGATCTGGACGAGGCGGATTGGGACCGGCTGAAGATCGGCGATCCGCTGCCCAGCTTGCTGCCGAAGTGGCGCGCGAAGTGGCTGGGCTTCAGCGGCGACGGTGAGGTCAGACACTATCGGCGCACCTTCGAAGTGGCGGGGCCGGTGCGAACGGCGACGCTGACAGTGACGGCGGACAACGGCTACGAGGCCTTCGTGAACGGCGAGCTGGTCGGCGCGGACGGCGACTGGTACAAGGCCGAGACGTATGACATCGCGGCAAAGTTGAGGCCCGGGGCGAACGTGATCGGGATCAGGGCCAGGAACGAGGGCTCGTTCGGGGGGATGCTGTGCGAGGCGGGCATCGCCCTGCAGGACGGCAACCTGGTGCGCCTCGTGAGCGACGGGGACTGGCGGGTCAGCCGGGACGCGCCGGAGGGCTGGCCGGCGGCCGGCTTCGATGACGACGCGTGGGGCGCGCCGGAGGTCGGGTCCTCGCCGCCGGTCGCGCCGTGGGGCGAGGTGCCCGGTCTCCCGCCCGAGCCGAACACCGGCCGGGAGATCTGGTACCGGTTCGACCTGCCGCCGGGAGCCGCGCGATTGCAGCTACCGGAGGGCGCAAAGGCGCTGCGGCTGTACGTGGACGGTCGGGAGACCGAACTGAGCGCCGACCTCGGCAAGCCGAAGGGCGCCGCGCTCCGGCAGGCGACGCTGGTGGTCGCCGGGCCGGACCCGCTGGCCGCGCCGATCGAGTGCGCCGGCGATCCCTCACAGATCCTCATCGGCGACTGGGCGACCCAGGGGCTGAGGGGCTACGCGGGAGAGGCGACCTACGAACGGGTCATCGACCTCCCGCCGGAGTACGCCGCGGAGCGCCTGTTCCTGGACCTCGGCGAGGTCGGGGCGTGCGCAAGCGTCACGATCAACGGCAAGGACGCGGGCCTGCGGCTCTGCCGCCCGTACCGCTTCGACCTGGGAGAGCATGTCAGGAAGGCGAGGAACCGGCTGCAGATCACCGTCGCCAACACGCTCGCGAGCGCCGGCGATAGCCCGGCTCCGGCGGGGGTCATCGGGCCGGTGAGGCTGCTGCCCTATCGGCAGGTGGAGGTGGCTCCGGAGTAGGCGTGCACGCGGACCCACAGAAGGCCACGGCAACAACGGACAGTCCGTGCGTCTCGACTCCGACCGGGGTCGAGACTCCTGCAGTCTCAGCGTCTCCACCGCCCTCTTGTGGGCGCTTCCGCGGTTGTTGAGGGCCCACTCCGGCGGGAAGGGAAGCGCTTCCCGTCGGCGAATCCACGGGGGCTGGCGTGATCCACGACTGCCCCGGGGCCCAGGCGGGCTGCGCCGAAGCCAATGCGAAGATTAAAGTTCAACTGGGCTATCTGCTTGACTCAGGTTGAGGCTCCTTGGGCGGCTCAGGCGTGGCATTCCCGCCGAGGAGCTGGTTGAGCGGGACAGGATCG
>VGFB01000167.1 GCA_016869015.1 Armatimonadota bacterium | reverse complement strand
GCCAACCCCCAGAACCCCCCCCCAGCTGGGGTATGTGACCTCCATCACGCCTCATCCGGCCCCAGCTCTCGGGCCGGATCGGTTTCGCAAGAGGCTGTGGAGGGGAGGGTCTAGGAGCACCATACATGGGTTACAGCTCGGGTGGGGTCGCGCGGGGCAGCGGGGAAGGGGTTCGGTCGTTGGTTCTGTGCCCCTGTCCCCCGAGGGGGGCAGCTCTCGAACAGCAGTTTGATACGCCGCGGGCGAGAACAGACAGCACGGGTCCACTCTTCGTTGTCGCTGCGAGGCTAACCGCGAGGAGGAGGACCTGTGCCCCCGAGTACATCGCCCGACAACAGGCCCATGCAAGAGCCCGACTGCTTCGGGAAGCCGAAGCCTCCGGCAATATCGCCTGCAACAGTCGCCGACCCACCGGACTGCTCAGCCGCTTCAGCAATCGACTGAAGTGGTAATCCCGCGGGATCGATCCCTCGAGCCCCACGACCCGACGCAGCGACCCATTGCGCCACAGCTCCCGGACCAACTCCGCGTACGTCTTGATCTGGTACACGAACTTCGCCACCACGCACCGCCACAGTACCTCGACCGGGTACTCATCCCGATGCCCAAGCCGCGGCTCCCGCAGATGCCACAGCCCCGTGACAGCCGTCACCCCACAATCAGCGATCGAGCTTCCGCTGGCGCGCGTCTTGCTCCCCTGCCACACGTTGGCGTTCGGCCTGCCGCAGATGCGCGATGAGGCCGCCGAGCATCTTGCTGACTCGGGCCGCCTCATCGCGCAGATGGCCGGACAACTCAGGTGCCACGTACCCCTGGTCCGCGACAATGTACAGCTGTGCCCGCAGCTCCCCCACCGAGCCCTTGGCTATCGTCAGGAAGCGGATGAACTCGGCCGGCCTCTCTCGCTCGAAGCCCTCTGCTATGTTCGACAGGACTGAGACAGCGGCCCTCCGCACCTGGTCACGCAGCCCGAAGTCACGGGCGAAGGGCCCTTCCTCGGAGGCATCGTAGATCGCGTTGGCCAGTTGCCGCGCCGTCTGCCAAGCCTCGATGTCCTCGAACCGCTGGAAGCGAGTCATCCTGCCGTACCCATCGCCCTCAAGCCGTCCTCCCCGCCGTTACCTTCGATACCGCCGTTACCTCCGTTACCTCCCCTACCGCCGTTGCCTCCGTTACCTCCCCTGCCGCCGTTACCTTCGTTACCGCCGTTCCCTCCGTTGCCGCCGTTACCTTCGTTACCGCCGTTCCCTCCGTTGCCGCCGTTACCTCCCCTACCGCCGTTACCTCCGTTACCTCCGTTGCCGCCGTTACCTCCGTTACCTCCCCTACCTCCCTGTACCTACGTACTAGCGATGATGCAGTCGAGGTGCGCGGACGTATCGTAGACGAGTTGCTCGGGGAACTGCGGGTAGGGCGGCAGCTCGGCGGTGAGGTAGTCGCTGTAGCCAATGCCCTTGAGGGCGTTGACGAAACGCGGGAAGTCGACATCGCCGGTGAGGACGGGTACGAACTGGCGCTGGCCGACATTGAAGTCCTTGATGTGGACCTTCACGATGCGGCGGCCGAGGGTCTCGACGTAGTGGTGCGGGAAGCCGTAGATCAGGATGTTCCCCACGTCGAAGTACGCCTTCACGAGTTCGTGCTTGAGGCCGTCGATGTAGTCGCGCATCTCCATCGGACTGAGGAGGAACTTATTCCACACGTTCTCGATGGCGATCACGATGCCGAGCTCCTCGGCGGTCGGCAGGAGTTCGCGGAGGCTCTTGCGCGACAGGTCGTAGACCGCCTCATAGGAGGCGTCGGCCGTCACGACCCCCGGCACCACCAGCACGACCCCGGCGCCCGACCACTTGGCGACGTGCAGCGCGTGACGGATGCCCTCCACGCCCTTCAGGCGGACGGCCTCGTCGGTGCTGGACAGCGGTAGTTGCCAGTGCGTCCCGCCCATCACGCTGTGGATCTCAATCCCCACGCTCTCGGCGACCTCACGGACCTTCTCGGTCTCCTCCCGGGTCTCGAAGGCGGGGATCTCGACCCCGTCCAGACCGGCGTCCTTCGCCAACTGCAGCTTCTGACGCGGGGTCATCTTCGGTGGCAGCGAGCCGTAGCACATCCCTTTCTTCACGTCGACGCCTCCTTTTCCGGACCGCGGAGGCGCTCCGACCGCGGTCCTCACGACGATTTGCTCGCCCTGTGTAGGGCGCGCTCAGGCTCCGAAGCTGCGGAGGTCCTTCGCCATCCGCAGGCGCCGCGTGCCATAGCCCGCGCTCTCATACATCCGCACCGCCTCCTCGTTGCACACGCTGGCGTCCAGCTCGATCTCAGTCGCGCCGCGCTCGGCAGCCCACTGCTCGGCGGTGCGCAGCAACTCACGGCCCCAGCCTTGGCCGCGCAGCTCCGGCGCGATGTAGATGTTCTTGATGTACCCGATGGTCGGGGAGATGAGCGTCGTGATGAGGCCGACCCACAGGAAGCCCCGCGGCTGCTGACCATCGTCCAGCACGAACAGGCCCTCGCTCCACTGGCGGGAGACGCGACGCAGCTGCCGGCGGTAGTCGCGCAGGAACGTCGCGGTGACGCGGAAGCCGGGGAAGTTGGTCTCGTAGATCTCGACCTGGAAGCGCAGGATCGTCTCGATGTCGCGGTGGAAGTTGAGTTCCCGGACCGCCAGCAACGGCAGGCGCGCCTGGGACGGTGATTCAAGCGCCATCAGTCCGCGCCGGCCTCCGGGGCCGGCGGCACCTCCGTGTACAGCGCTGCTTCGACCGGGAGTGTTCGCCGCTCGCGCGCGGATTACTCCCCACCATCGATCAACTTCACGTGCTCCTCGACTACATTTCGCGGGCAGAGGGGGATGAAGTAGCGGATCGCCAGCCCCAGCAGCGCAACGTCGTCGAGGACGCCGATGATCGGCAGCGAGAAGTCGGACAGCAGGTCGATCGGCGAGATCGCGTAGGCGATGGCCGCGACCAGGAGAGCCTTCGGGAACAGCGGCACCCGCTTGTCGTGAAGCAGCCGCCAGTACAGCCGCACGAAGTTCGGCAGGTGGATCAGGAACCGCAAGGGCATCGTCGGATCGGGCGGACGATCCGGTTCCCCGCGCCCCCTGAAGAGCTGTTCGAGTCTCACCCTCGTCCTCCTTGCCCGGCGCCCCCTACCGGGTCAGCACGTCCACGACAGCTGCCGGCGGCAGCTCGGTAGGCGCGGAGTGTTCCCGCAGACGCGGCAGACGCTTGGCGGCCTTCGTGGCCGCCGCGAGGCTGGGCTGGTCCACCAACAGACCCAGGCGGTCCATCACCACCGGAGTGCTCCCCGGCCCGACCGTCGCGTCGAGCCCCAGGGCCAGCGTCGCCAGTTGGCCGTAGAGGTCGGCATCGACGATCGGCTCCTCCCCCTCCCCAACCTCGGGGTTGGGGATTAGCCGGCGTGAGGCGAGGCCCACGAGGTCATCGACCGAGAGGCTCAGCCGTCGCGCCAAGTCATCGATGCGGGGGCTGCTGCCGGCTTCCGACTCGGCGGTCAGCGGGTCGCCGGCGAAGGTGACGACTTCGCCCGCCCGCTTGGGCTCCATGATCCACTTCGCCGTGCGGTCATCCACGCGCAGCCCGGTCGTCCTGGTCAGCCGACCGGGCATGTGCACGTAAGTTGCCAGCTCCACCTGCTCCAGCAGGCCTTGCCCGTTGGCGCCCGGACCGCCCAAGAGGTCGCCCAACGTGCCGAGGGCCTTCTGCAGCCCCTCCGGGCTCTGCAGGTCCAGGTCGCCGAGCCCGGGGAGGCTGAACTGCGTCAACCTGACCGTCGGGCGATCATCCCGGGGCAGCTCCAGCGCCTGCCCCATGCGGAGCAGTTCGCTGGGAGTCATGGCCTTGGGATCGATGCTCAGTCGATAGGAGCGGGTCAGGAGCCGGTCGCTCGTAGTGACCTTGTAAAGCGACCTCATCGGGGGCGGCAGCAGCTCCGCGGGGAGCTTGACCTCGAGCACCAGCTCGCCGTTCTCCTCCCGCTGCCCGATCTCCAGCCCGGGCGGCAGGCTCGCCGTCGCCCCGCCCGTCTGTCGGTTAAGCAGCCCATCCACCATCGCGCCCATGAGCGCCGGCAGACGAAGCGCGAAGGCGGCGTCGGTCTTCGCATCCGGACGCACCGTGACGTGCTGCTCGACCTTCACGCAGCCCGTCATCCCGACGGCCGTTGCCAGCGCCAACAGACACAGAGCCTGTCTCATCGCGTTCGCACCTCTATCGGTAGACGCCGTACTCCTCGACCGCGTCGAAGAGCGCCTGGATGTTCGCCCAGGACACGTCCGGTTCCAGGACGTGGGTCGGCGCGATCAGCAGGCCGCCGTCATGACCGACGTTCTTGATCGTCCACTTCACGGCGTGCTTCACGTCGGCGACGGAGCCGAAGGGCATCGTGGTCTGCGTCCCGATGCAGCCCCAGAAGGCGAGGTCCTTGCCGAACTCGCGCTTCAGGGCCGCCGGATCGACGCACTCGGGCTGTACCGGGTTCAGGATGTCCAGCCCGATCTCGATGAGGTCCGGCACGATCGGCTCGATGTCCCCGTCGCTGTGGTAGAAGATCTGGATGTCGGGCTTGGCCCGCCGCGCCTCGGCGTAGACATGCGCCCAGCGCGGCTTGAGCCACTGCCGCCAGGCGTCCGGGCTCATCATCATCCGGTCCTGCATCGCCACATCGTCGCCGGTCAGAATGCCGTCACAACCCGCCTCGGCGAACCGCCGGGCCTGGAACGCTCGGTCCTCGGTGATCCGGTCCAGCACGAAGGCGGCCTGCTCGGGGGCCTCGATGAAGTCCATGAGCAGCTTCTCCATGCTGACGATCTGCCAGGCGTTCTCGTAGATGTGCCCCACGCCGCCCTGCACGTAGAAGTCCTGCGCGTGAAGGCTCGCCACCTGCGACTCGAGGTGCTCGTGGCGGTACTGGGGCGTGAAGTCCGGCCACGGGAAGTGCCTCAACTCGTCGAGGGTCTTCGCGTTCTTCAGCGGGAAGTCGAGCCGCCAGAAGTGGTAGAAGTCCCCCGGCTTGTGTGCGGTGCCGTATTCGCTGATCCCCGTCCCTTCCGGCAGGCCGTCGGGGTAGTAGGCGCTGAAGTCGGTCGCCTCGCGCGGGCCATGGAACCCCACGCCCCGCGACTCGAAGCCGAAGTAGGTCGCCGGGTCGGTGGCGCCGGTCGCCTCCTCGAAGCGCCGCTGCACGTCGGGCGTGAAGCCGGCAGTCTTCGGCACCCGATCGGGAACCTGACGGTTCATCGCGGTCAGGACACGTTCTCTCGGCGTCATCTCTGCCATTCACCTGTCTCCTTCAACGTTGCGTACCGCCCGGGCGTTGCAGCCCGACGTCGACCGTCACACACTGAACCGGACCTGCAGGATGTCCCCATCTCTGACCGCGTACTCCTTCCCCTCGAGTCGTGCAGTCCCGCGGTGTCGGCACTCGGCGACCGAACCCGCGTCCCTCAGATCGTCGTGAGCGATCACCTCGGCCCGGATGAAGCCGCGCGCCATGTCGGTGTGGACCTTCCCGGCGGCTTCCAGGGCTGTGGACCCTTGGGGGATGTTCCACGCCCGCGCTTCGCTGTCGTTGGCGGTGAAGAACGTCACCAGGCCCAGGAGCCCGAAGGCGGCTGCGACGAAGGCGTCGCGCGCGAACTCGGTGATCCCGTAGTCTGTCAGGAAGGCCGCCTGCTCGTCAGCATCCAGCTCCAGAATCTCCGCCTCCAGCTCCGCACAGAAGGCCACCGTCGGCAGACCCAACGCGCCGCAGCGGGCAGCGAGGGGCTCCAGCGTCTCGCCGGGGCCCAGGACGCCGCCGCCCGCATCGTCCTCACCGACGTTGGCCACGACGAGCATCGGCTTCTGGGTCAGCAGCGCGAAGCCACGCAGGGCCTTGTCCTCCTCCGCGGTCAGCGCGAGCCTGGCCAGCAGGCCGCCGACCTCCAGGTGGGTCGCGCACCGCCGCAGCAGCTCGAGCTCGGCCGCGACTTCCTTCTTGCCGTGACGGAGGTCCTTCTCGAGGCGTTCGAGACGCCGGTCGAGGATCGCCAGGTCGGTCAGGGCGAGCTCCAGGAGCAGCGACTCGAACTCCCGGGTCGCCGTCTCGCCCGGGGCCTCGCTGCTGAGATCGAAGCAGCGCACGACGAGGGCGAAGGCGTCCGCATCCCCCAGGAGGGCCGTGAGGCTCTCCCCGCGCTTGGCATCGGCATGGCCCTGGTGCAGCGCCGCCGTATCCACGAACACGATCTCGGCCGGAGTCGCCTTCCTCGACGCGAAGACCCGGGCCACGAAGTCGAGCCGCTCATCGGGTAGCTTCACCGCGGCGATCTGCGCCTCGCCGTGGGTGTCGTGCAGCTCGCGACGGCCGGCCAGCACGCGGAAGACAGCCGTCTTGCCGGACTGCGGCAGCCCGAAGATGCCCACTTTCATCGCCGGTCCTCACCTCCCGCGCCGGGCTCGCCGCACGTCTCGGCGATCCCGATGGCCCGTTCCCACGGCTTCTCGTCCGGCGCCTCCTGCGGTCGGTCCAGGTCAACCCCCTCCCGCTTCAGCGCCTTCTTCAGCGCCGCATGGCCTCCGCCCTGCTCCGCCGCCTCGATGAGGGCCCGCCCAACGGCGAAGTCCCCCCGCGCCAGGGCCGCCTGAACCGCCGCCAGGCGCGCCGAGCCCGGCCGCACGTTCGCCCTCGTCCGTCGGCGCAGACCAGCTGAGAGGCCCTCTACGATCTCCCGCGCCTCCCGCACCGAAGGGCAGGGCTCGCCTTCGAGGGGCGTCCAGGGCTTGGGGACGAAGGGCGACAGCGTCACCGCGAAACGGAGGGTCGGGAAGCGGCTCGCCCAGCCTTCGACGAGCTCGACCACCGCCTCGCGATCCGCGGGCGTCTCGCCGGGAAGCCCCGTCATGAAGTACAGCTTCACCTCGGGCAGGCCCGCCTCCGCCGCGGCAGCCACCGCGGCCTCCAGGGCGGCATTCGGGATCGGCTTGCCCACGGCTGCCCGGAGGGTCTCCGTGCCGGCCTCGGGCGCGATCGTCACCGTCTCCTGCCCGCCGCGCCTCAGGGCACTCAGAAGCTCCGGGGTAATCCGGTCCGCCCGAAGGGAGGACAGCGAGACGTCCGCCCCCGCGCCCACCAACTCCGCCACGAGTTCGCTCAGGCGCGGGTACCCGGACAGCGACGCACCCAGGAGGCCGATCTTCCGGGTCACGCGGAGGCCTTCCTGAGCCGCCGCGAGGAGGCTCTCCCGCGTCGCGTAGCGGATGGGCTGGTAGATCGTCCGGGCCAGACAGAAGCGACAACCCATCGGGCACCCGCGCCCAACTTCGATCAGGAAGCGGTCCGGGAAGGCGGCGTAGGGAGAGAGAACGAGGGAGGTGCGCGGGTGTGTTGCGGCCCCCGGCCAGACCAGACGGCGGACGGGGGTCGTGGGTGGCTGCGTGGGTACGTACAGACCCGGCAGCCTCGCCAGCGCCCTGAGGCGCTCACTCCGGCTCTGCGCTCCGACCACTGCGCCGACAACGGCCGGGACGATCGGCTCAGCTTCCCCGATGACGAAGGCGTCGATGAGCGCCGCAAGCGGCTCGGGGTTCATCGTCACCGAGGCG
>VGFB01000166.1 GCA_016869015.1 Armatimonadota bacterium | reverse complement strand
ATCGCCGGAGAGGCCTCCTGGAAACGCGCTCTGCTTACCACAGGCCCATTTCCTCGTCTCTCCGGCTTTCCTTCCTCTCATCCTCGTGAATGATCCGGGTACGGGTCCTGGCCGTGGATGACCAGCCGGACGTGCTGGAGGCCTACCAGACCATTCTGACGTCCACGAACCCCGCGGCGCATTCGGAGGTGGACGCGCTGGAGGCCCACCTGTTCGGCTCGAGCAACGGTCCCGCGCTTTCCCGGCCGATCGCGCTGACCGTCTGCCGACAGGGCGAGGAGGCGCTGGATGCCGTCCGGCGAGCCCATGAGGCGGGCGAGCCGTTCCATGTGGCCTTCCTGGATGTTCGCATGCCTCCCGGCCCGGACGGCGTGTGGACCGCCGAGCAACTGCGCGCGGTGGACCCGCATCTGGAGATCGTCATCGTGACCGCCTATTCGGACATCGAGCCGGAGGCGATCGCCGCGCGCGTGCCGCCGAACCAGCGGCTCTTCTACCTGCAGAAGCCGATGCACCCGCAGGAGATCCGGCAGTTCGCGCTCGCGCTGGGAGACAGTTGGTGGAAGGCGGAGGAGCTGCGGCGCGCGTATGAGGAGGTGGCCCGCTGGCCGCAGGCGCCCGCGGGGGCGAGCCCGCTGCCCGTTCCGCAACTGCTGCGGGAGCTGCAGGCGGCGGCGATGACCGATCCGCTGACGGGGCTGCTGAACCAGGGGGCGTTCTACGCGGAACTGCGGCACATCCTGGGGAGCGGCGCGCACGAGCCGGTGAGCCTCATCGTGCTGGACCTGGACCGGTTCAAGGAGATCAACGATACGGCGGGGCACTTCGAGGGCAACCGGGTGCTGGCGGCTCTGGCGGATGCGCTGCGGCAGTTCTGCCGCAAGTCCGACATCCTCTCTCGCTGCGGGGGCGATGAGTTTGCCGTGCTGATGCCGGATTCGGGTCTGGAGGTGAGCCTGCGCGTCGCGGAGCGAGCCGCCCAGGCGCTGCGAGAGGCCGGCCGCGACCTGGGCCTGGCGGTCCCGACCACCGCCAGTTGGGGCATCGCCGTGTGCCCGGAGGACGCCACCGATGACGTGGGGCTGTTCCGCGTGGCGGACGCCCGGCTGTACGAGGCGAAGCGGTGCGGCGGAGATCAGGTCTCCGGCCCTCAGGCCGCCGAGGCCGGCCGCTCCCCGCAAGCCGATCCCGGGCTGATCCGGATTCGCGCTGCATCCCCGCCGGCCGACGAGTAGCTCGCGCCCCCGGAGCGCCGGAGCCGGCGTGGCCCGTCCAGCGCCGCATCCCCCACATCCTCGCGGCTACTCCACGGTGAACCGGCGGGAGATGAGCGGCGTTGCGGCGTCGGCGATGGAGATCGCGACGGTCCACTGGCCCCCGGCGAAGGCGCCTCCCGGCGGGGCCGTCAGGGAGCACGAGGCGGTGCCGCGTTCGTGACCCAGAGGGATGTCGACCGCGATGGGCAGGCCGCCGCCCGGCGGCGCCCAGGTGACCCGCAACCGGGAGCCGGGCTGGAAGCCGCTGTACCGCCAGCAGGCGTGGATACACGGCGTGGCCCGCGCGAAGGACCAGACGGGGGTCACCGGGCGACCGTCCTCGGTGACCTCCTGCGCCATCTGGAGCAAGGCGATGGCCGGGCCCGTGGCGGTCTCCTCGTCCGCGTTGGCCGCCGGCCTCCCGACCGTGAAGCGACGGGCGGCTACCACCCGTCCTCCGGCGAGCAACTGCACCTCATGCTCCCTCGGCTCAAAGCCCCCCATCCCGGTGCGGTCGATCCGCGTGGTCACCGTCATCAGGCCCGCGACGGTGGGGACGTCCTGCTGCGCGATGGTCTCGGTCCCGCTCTGCCACCGGACCTGCAGACCCGCGCCGGTCCCCACAGCACTGACGTCGATGACGGCGCAGAGCGCGTCGGCGCGATCGAAGACATCGGCGACGCCCTGTGGCTCGCCATTGGGGGCCTCACGGCAGATCACGATCCACTCGGGGTTGACGCCCGCGCCGGTCGCTGTGGCGGCGGGCGATGCGGCTGGGGTCCCGGTCGCTGCAGGAACGGTCGAGACCACGGGCCGCCCCTGTCCGGGCGACACGTCGACGGCCGGCTGCCCCGACAGCACGCGGTCCAGGCGCGTCGCGATCTCAACCACGTTGCGCAGCACGTTCGCCTGCGCCTCCGGGCCGGCGGCGCTCCCCGGCTCGAGCCCGACCTCGACGCGCCATTCCTCGTGCAGCCACGTCAAAGCGAGCCCCCGTTGGTTGGGGGTCAACCCCCGGCTGGCCGGCCTGCCGTTGATGTTCTCCGGCTCGGGGACCGCACCCAGATCTGCTGTCGTCGCAGCCAGCGCCGGGGAGTTGAGCCAGGCAATCCGCGCGGTCCCACGCTGCTGCGCATCCCGGCTCTCCCACGCGACCGCGGCGCTGCTCCCGCCGTAAGCCGTCGGCCCGACGGTGACCGCGCGCCAGAAGTCGGCGAACCGGCTGAGCATGGGGTCGCGCAAAGGAGCGGGCTCCGAAACAGCCGGATGGATCGCCCCAACCGCAGCCAGAACGCCAACCAGCCACCGACCCACACAGCGTCGATCGAGGCCCATCCGGCCCACTCCTCCTCGCGCATCGGTCAGCGGCCGCGGGAGCGCCACAAGGGCCTTCGCCGGCGCACGAGACCGCACCTGCGCGACGAGTGGGAGGAGAGCGAAGCGCCACAGCGAATCTGGGCCCGATGGCAGCCGAACCGGAAGGCAGGGAGCGCAGAGATGTCCATCGGGACCCGGTGTGCGGGCCGCGTTGTCCGGGCGGGCGTCATGTTCCTCATGGGGGCCGTGTGGGCGGGTGCCTGCGGGGCCCAGCAGTTCACCGCCACGTTCCGCGTGGTGGACGCCGCCACCAACATGCCCCTGACGAACGCCAATGTCCGCCTCACCGTGACCAGGGGCGCGGTTCGCGCCATCCAGTACCCGCCCGACAAGCGGGGCTTCCACCTGACGATCCGGGGCATCTGGGTCGACGACACCGGGACCGTGACCGCCGAACTGGCCCCCGGCGAGTACGTGGCGAAGGTCAGTCGTGACGGGTTCACGACGCAGACGGACACCATCGTCCTTC
This sequence comes from Armatimonadota bacterium, assembly GCA_016869015.1. Lineage (GTDB taxonomy): Bacteria > Armatimonadota > Zipacnadia > Zipacnadales > VGFC01 > VGFC01. Next base: position 4,510 of record VGFB01000166.1, on the reverse strand, counting down.
CGAGCCCGGCGCTGCCCGACGAGACGGAGCTGACCTACGAGTGGCGTCTGGAAAGCCGCGAGTCGGTCGTGGCGCGCTCGATCATTGCCCGCGTGTTCGATCACGCGCGCGAGGCCGACGGCACGACGCGCCTCCGGCCCTTCGAGGGCGAACCGGTGTTCGGTCACCGGAGGGCGGGGGCCCCGCTCGCGCAGGTCACGGCGAGAAACGAGGCCGGCTGGGACATCGAGTCGGGCTTCGTGAACTCGCTGGGCCTCGTCCGCCTGACCAGCGCGGATTTCGTCATCGGCGACCCGGTGACTCTTCGGGTCGAGGCCAGGGGTTACGTCACCGACAGCAAGCAGATCATCATCGGCTCGGCCCAGGAGGGCGCCCCGCTCACTCCGGAGGAGCTGGCGAGCCTGGCAGCGGCCGGAGGCTCCAGGGCGCTCGAGGCCACCCAGCCGGCGCCCCTCATCCCCCCGATCGGCCAGGACCTCACGGTCATGCCCTACGGCGCCCTCGGGCGGCACGGGACCACCACGTGGGATGTGGCAATCCTCGTGCTGGTGCCCGGCGAGGACAGCCCGCCCGCGCGGCTCATCGTGGAGGTGCGCGACAAGGCCGACGACGTGGGCCTGGTCGGCGCGCAGGTGCAGGTCGTGGGCTTCGACGGCGCCGCTGTCGCGGCAGGCCCAACTGGCCAGACAGGCAGGACGGAGGTCCTCACCGTCCCCGTGCCCCCCGGTCCGGCCCCGACCGGCCCCATGCGGCTGGCAGTGACGTGCCCTCCGTACCGCGCGGCGAACGTCGACGTGCCCTGGTCGGCAGTGGCCGCCTCAACCCGACCGAACTCCGAGCCCGCCACGCAGATCGTCTACCTGCGGCGTGGCGCCGACTCGGCAGGCGGCGCGGGCGGGAACGTGCCGCCCGGTTGGACGGAGTGCCAGAAGGCGCTCTTCGACCGCTTCCAGGCGTGGGCCGAAGCCGCACCCGCCGGCCGGCAGATCCACCCGAGCGCGAACCAGAACGTGGTCTCCTGGGAGACGCCGCCGGACGCGGCGAACCGCACCGTCAAGTACTACGCCTCGATCATCCGCTTCCCCAGCGACGAGGAGCTGCTCCAGCACCGCGTCGAGCGGGGCCGCGAGGCGGGCACGACCCAGGCGGTGGTGGGCGGGTTCACGGCGCAGGTGTTCGGCATCAACTACTACTGGCGGGTCGGTCCAGGCGTGGAGTTGTGCACGGGAATGCAGGGGACCGCCGCCGAGAACCGCGCCTTCGCCGAGGCCGTGGCCGCCGCCGTCGGCGGGTGTGAGTGATCCAGACGTTAGCCCCCCAGTAGCGCCTTTTCCGCCCGCGCGTAGACCTCTCGCATCGCGGCAAGTTGGTCCTCGCGGCCTTCGGGCTTGCGGTACTCGACGAGCAGCTCGCGCAGCTTCGCCTTCGTCCGCCCGAGCGTCTGCGTCTCGCCCTCGACGCCGTTCCAGCCGGACCGGTCCACGATCTGCGGCAGCCACAAGCACTCGCGGAAGTGGCGGGCCGTGTGTTCGCTTTGCAGGTAGTTGGTGGTCAGCCCGACCTCGACTTCGAAGGCCACGTCCAGCGCGAGGTTCTCGGCTGTGGGGTTGAGCGTCTTGCTGAGGCAGCCGGTGGCGACCGCGAACTCGCGGTCGAGCAGTAGCTGCACCGCAGACATCGTCTTCCCCTCATCGATCAGGCCGCTGCCCGCGCTGGGCGGCTGGCCGGTGAAGGCGGACACGGTCATCGACTTGTGGGCCTTCTCCAGCGCCGTGTACAGGCCCGGCTGCTTCGCATCGCAGTACTCCCCCGCTCCGACCGGCATGTGAAAGCCGAGCCACCGGCGCACGAACTCGACCGCCGCGAACGCGTACAGCATCGCATCCGGCGCTGAGTAGCTGACCGTTCCCGTCTTCATGTCCACGCTGCCGCCCCACATCGACCCGCTGAGCGGCACGTTCGGGTTCAGCGCCCGCGCCGCGATCCACGTCGCGATGTGCTCCGCCGTGGAGACCACCACGAACCCCTCGACCGTCACGGGCGTGCTGACTCCCGCGACGGGCATGGCGGTCAGGCCCGTCGCCGCGCCCTCCTTCACCCGCCGCACGAACTTGCCCACCGTGTCGCGGTCGAACCGCAGCGGATGCGCGAAGCACACCGCCCCCCAGGTGAACCAGTGCTCCTGGCCCAACACCTCGCCGAGCTCGATCATCCAGTCGGCTTGATCCACCCGCCACACAAAGGGCCCGCCCGGCACAGGCGCCCACTCCGCCAGCAGCAGCCCGGCCTTCAGCGGCTCGAGGAGCGGGGGCACGTCGGTCATCGAGAGCACGTGCCCGACGGCGCTCCCCGGGTGCAGCACGGCCCCGAGCTTCGTCAGCTCGATGAAGCCCGCTGCATCCGAGCTACGCATTACGTCGGCCTCGAAGTCGTGGTACAGCTGCGCCACCTGCGTCCCGATTCCGGCCGGGCCTGGGGCGGGGAACGCGTGGCCCCACGGGTCGGCCTGCGCCGCGAACTCCCTCCGGAGGCCCTCGACGAAGTCGCTCGCCAGGCCGCGGGGGAACTTCGCGCGCTGGGTCTCGAAGTCGACCTCCGCCCCCCACGCCTCCAGCGCCCGACACAGCTCCTCGTTCTCGCAGAGCACCCCCACCCGCTCCAGCACCGCCAGGACCCCATCCGCCAGGGGCTCGATGTGCTCGTCCTTCAGCAGGTTAGCCGCGAACATGCCGTCTCAACCCTCCGGGGTGGTGGTCCGACACCGTCTCGCCGTCGTAGGTCGAAGCGCTGCTCCGACGCCGTCGCTCCCGTCCCGACCGTGCCCGTCTACCCTCGCGAGTACACCACGTGCAGCAGTGTCTCCCCGACCTGGCGCAGCGAGTCCGCGTCACAGTGCCCTGGAGTGTCGTCGGTGGTGTGCCATTCGGGGAAGTCGAACTCGATGAGGTCGATGGCCGGGATTCCGGCCGCGATGAACGGCATGTGGTCGTCGATGACCGAGTAACCGGCCCGCCGCTTGAACGCCGCGTGTCCCAACTCGGCGGCGGCCCCGTACACCTCGTCGATCAGTGCCGGCGCGGCCGCTTGCGAGTGCCGCTCGATGGGCAGGTCGAACACGTTGTTGCCACCGGAGCGGGCGGGCACGCGCGGGTTCGCAATGCTGTCCCCGCCCACCATGTCCAGCAGGATCACCTCGTCGGGCCTTGCGTCCGCGGGCATGTTCTCCACGAAGTGCTCCGACCCGAGGAGATACCCGTAGTAGGGCCCCGGCCCGCTCGACTTGCCCGAGTCCTCGGCGTCCCAGAAGGCGATGATGACCGGAACGGGGGGCGGCTGCGCCGCGAACGCCTGCGCCATCTCCAGCAGCACCGCCACGCCGGACGCCCCGTCGTTGGCGCCGAGGATGGCTTGGTCCCGCCGCGCGGGATCGGGGTCCTGGTCGGCGACGGGCCGCGTGTCCCAGTGCGCGCAGAGCATCAGCCGCTTGCCGCCCGTGGCCGGGCCGTACAGCCCGATCAGGTTTGCGAAGTCATAGGGCCCGCCGAAGAGCGTCGTCGCCTGGAACTCCTGCTTGTAGGCGCGACGGGCCGTCTGTTCCAGCTTCTCGAACAGGTACGCCTCCCCCTGATCGTGGCCCGGGGTGCCTGGTGCGCGCGGCCCGAGGGCAACCTGTTCCTGCAGCAAGCGGAAGGCACGGGCGGCATCGAAAGCGGGCACATCCGGCCCGGCACTCTGCGTGCCGCTGCCGCACGACGTCCAGCCGGCGATCACGAACAGGCTGCCGAGCAGCGCCAGCCGTGGCGCGGTTCTCATCCGTTCATCCCTCATCCCGGGAAGCAGTGGGGTCCGGACGGGCGAGCCTTCCTCGCAGAGCGGTCTGCCGCCTCCCCGTGAGCCGCTAACAACGGACCTCAGGCCGCAGACCGCGGGTTGTGGACTGCGGACTGCGGACTGCCGTTCACGGGTTGATGCGGAAGCTCTTCGGCTGGGAGCGACTGACGGAGCGCAGCGTCTCGGTAAGCCGGGCCTCGGCGGCGCGCAGGCTTTCCGGGTCGATGCCGCGGGACGGGGGGGCGGCCGGAGCACCGACGGTGCTGCGAGGTACCCGAACGTGAACGTCCGACCCCGGCTCAACCGGCGGCCTCCGTTCAGCGACGCGGGTCGGGGGAGGCTCGGCGGGCGCCACCGGCTCGGGGCCGGGAGTCGCTTTGGCTGGCGAGGACAAGGGGCGGCTGGTGCCCGGGCCGCCCGTCTCGCTGGGGGGCGGGGGCTGGCTGGGCGGGCGGCTTGCCATCATCGTGCCCACCGGCGCCAGGTCGCGGCGGGGAGCCGGGGGCGGCGCGGGTGCCGAGGGCGTCGGCGAGACCAGCGCCTCGCCCGGCGGCCTCACGACCGTCGGCGCTACAGGCCCGGTCGGCGAGCGGCGTTCGCGCTCGGCGGTCTCGGCGCGCCGAGCCCCTCGTTCCAGGGAGGGCCTCGGTGCCCCAGGCCCGGCCCCGATCGGCTCCGG
>VGFB01000165.1 GCA_016869015.1 Armatimonadota bacterium | reverse complement strand
GCGGAACACCCACCGTCGGCAAGCAGGTCGCCGTCATCGGCGGCGGCGACACCGCCATCGACTCCGCGCGCTCGGCCCTGCGGCTCGGCGCGGAGGAGGTGCACATCGTGTACCGCCGCACTCGCGACGAGATGCCGGCGCACGGTGAGGAGATCAGGGCCGCCGCTCACGAGGGCGTGCAGCTGCACTACCTCATGGCGCCCCGCGAGGTCGTGGTGCAGGACGGCAAGGCCGTTGCGCTGGTCTGCGACCAGATGACCCTGGGCGAGTGGGACTCCAGCGGCCGCCGGCGGCCGGTGAAGTCTGAAGACGCCGCGCCGGTCAGTCTCGAGGTCGATACGGTCATCGCCGCCATCGGCCAACGCCTCGATCGGACCGCCGTCTGTGTGGGCGTGGAGGGCGGCAAGGTCTGCACCGACCCGCTGACTATGGCCACCGCGCTGCCGAACGTCTTTGCGGCCGGCGATGCGACCCCCGGCCCGATGACCGCCGTCGACGCCATCGCGGATGGCCACAAGGCGGCTGCGGCGATCCACAGCTTCCTCTCCGGTGAGCCGCTGCCGGCCCCGAGGATCCCCAGGAAGACGAAGGTCGCCGCGGAGGTCCTCGCCGCCCTGGAGGCCGCCGCCGACGAGGAGATCCCGGCCACCCCGGCCGCGCTCATCGCCGACGCCGAACGCACGTGCAGCTTCTGTGAGGTGGAACTGGGTTACACGGCGGACATGGCCCACCGCGAGGCGTCCCGTTGCCTGCACTGTGACTACGTCATGGTGGAGGAAGAAGCGTAACGCGGCCCCTGCGGCCCGACTACGCACAAGGAGAAGCCCATGTCAGACTTCACCATCACCATCAACGGTCAGGAAGTGCAGGCCGGCGCGGGCATGACCGTGCTCGAGGCGGCTCAGCAGGCCGGCGTCCACATCCCGACGCTCTGCTACCACCCCGACCTGCCGCCGATGGGCGCCTGTCGCGTGTGCCTCGTGGAGATCCAGGGGGAGCGCACCCTTCAGCCGTCCTGCTCCTTCCCGGTCCGCGAGGGCATGGTTGTACAGACCCACTCTCCCGCCGTGCGGAAGGCTCGGCGAACGGTCGTCGAGCTGTTGCTGTCGGATCACCCGTCCGACTGCGTGGTTTGTGACCGCAACGGCAACTGCGAGCTGCAATCGCTGGCCGAGGAGCTGGGGATCCGCGAGGTCCGCGTGCGTGTGGAGCCGCGCGGGCTGGAGGTCGACGACACGAGCGTCTCGGTCGTCCGCGACCCCGACAAGTGCATCCTCTGCCGCCGCTGCCTGCAGACCTGCGACGGCATTCAGAGCGTCAGCGGCCTGCGGATCAAGGGCCGCGGCTACGAGAGCGTTGTGGGCATGGCCTTCGATACCCCGATGGGGCACGCGCTGTGCGTGAACTGCGGGCAGTGCATCAACCGCTGTCCCACCGGCGCGCTGATCGAGAAGTCCCACATCCCCGACGTCTGGGCGGCGCTGGAGGCCCCCGAGATCTTCACCGTCGTGCAGACGGCGCCCGCCGTCCGCATCGCCCTGGGCGAAGCTCTCGGCATGCCCCCCGGCGAGATCGTGACCGGCAGGATGGTCTCAGCCCTGCGCGCGCTGGGCTTCAACGCGGTCTTCGACACGGACTTCACCGCCGACCTGACCATCATGGAGGAGGGCTTTGAGCTGATCCATCGGGTGAAGGAGGGCGGCGTCCTGCCCCAGCTCACCAGCTGCAGCCCCGGCTGGATCAAGTTCATCGAGCACTTCTACCCGCAGCTCCTGCCGAACCTCTCCAGCTGCAAGTCGCCGCAGCAGATGTTCGGCGCGCTCGCCAAGACCTACTACGCCGAGCAGGCCGGCGTCGATCCGGCCAAGATGATCAGCGTCTCCATCATGCCCTGCACGGCCAAGAAATACGAGGCCGCCCGGCCGGAGATGAACGACTCGGGCTACCAGGACGTAGACTACGTCCTGACGACCCGCGAACTGGCGAAGATGATCAAGGAGCAGGGCGTCAACTTCGCCGAGCTGCCGGAAAGCGACTACGACGACCCGCTCGGCGAGTCCACCGGCGCCGCCGTCATCTTCGGGGCCACCGGCGGCGTGATGGAAGCCGCGCTGCGCACCGCCTATGAGGTGCTCACCAACTCCAAGCTCGAGGACCTGGACATCACGGCGGTGCGCGGCATGGAGGGCGTCCGAGAGGCGACGGTCATGGTGGGCGATCTTCCGGTCAAGGCCGCCGTGGCCCACGGTCTGCACAACGCGGCCCAGGTTCTGGACCGGATCGCGAAGGGCGAGGGCGACTGGCACTTCGTCGAGATCATGTGCTGTCCCGGGGGATGCCTCGGCGGCGGCGGCCAGCCGATTCCGACCTCACCGGAGATCCGTCGGCAGCGGATGGACGCCATCTACCAGGCCGACCGGGAGATGCCGATCCGCCGCTCGCACGAGAACCCGTCGATCACCGCGATCTACGAGAGGTTCCTGGGCGAGCCGCTGAGCGAGCGCAGCCACCACCTGCTGCACACCAAGTACACGGCTCGCACGAAGAAGCCGGTGCAGATACCGGTCGAAACGCCGTAACGGCCGTTCGCAAGCTGACAGGTTCGAAGGTCCACGGCGGCCATCTGGACAACCCGCCATGCGGTCTGCCGTGGGCCTTCGACCTTGCGAACCTGCCCACTTGCGCACTAAGCGGCCCTGCGGGCCGACGCGCTACGCGCGCACGGCAACGGCGACGGCGCGGGGGAGGCCTCACCCCCGGCCCCTCTCCTGAAGGGAGAGGGGAGAACGGCAACGGCCGCCACACCGGGGCCACCACGAGCCTGGCCAGCGGACGAGGGCGTCCGCGCTCCAGGGAACGGCTCGTATGTTCTCCTATGGATGAACTGGCGAACTGACGCCCAATGGCACCCTACGATCCCCCTCCTCACGGCGTCGTCACCACGATCGAGGCGAAGTGCCGCCGCTGCTACAACTGCGTGCGGAGCTGTCCGGCCAAGGCCATTCGCGTCCAGGCCGGGCAGGCCCGGATCATTGAGGAGCGCTGCATCGGCTGCGGCAACTGCATCCGCGTCTGCGCCCAGAACGCCAAGCAGGCCCAGTCGGCCGTCAGCGCGGTGACGGCGCTGCTCGCCGAGGACAAGCCGACCGTCGCCATTCTGGCCCCCTCCTACCCGGCGGCCTATCAGGGCGTGTCCGCGGGGCAGTACGTCGCGGCGGTGCGCGCCCTGGGGTTCGACCATGTGCTGGAGGTCGGCTTTGGCGCTGAGATGGTCGCCCAGGAATACGCGCGCCTGCTAGCCGATCCGCCCGATCACCCTCTCATCAGCACGCCCTGCCCGGCGCTCGTGACCTACGTCCGGAAGTACGTGCCGGAGCTCGTCCCAAGCCTGGCGCCGGTCGTGTCGCCGATGATCGCCTTGGGTCGGGCCGTGAGACGCGAGCTCGTCCCGGGCGCCGGTGTGGTCTTCGTCGGGCCCTGTGTCGCCAAGAAGGCCGAGATCCATGAACCCGAGGTCGATGATGCCATCGATGCCGTCATCACCTTCCGGGGCCTGGATGAGATGTTCCGAGCCCGGGGTCTGGACCCGCGGACGCTTGAGCCGTCGCCGCCCGATCCCCCCCTGCCCGGCTTCGGCGGTCTATTCCCGATGGCCGGGGGGCTGCTGAAAGCGGCGGCCATCCAGGCCGACCTGATGGACGACTCCATCATCATCGTCGAGGGGCCGAACGCCTGTCGCGCCGCCTTGCGGGAGCTGAAGGAGGGCGCGTTCTCCGCCCGGTTCCTGGATGCGCTCCTGTGTAAGGGCTGCATTGCCGGGCCGGCCTTCCCGGAGGAGATGTCCCCGCTGCATCGACGGGAGTGCGTTACCGCGCACGTCCGCAGTCTGCAGCCCGCGGCGACGCTGCCCGACCGCCTGGACCAGGTGCGGGGGATTGAGGTCCGGCGGGACTTCGAAGCTCAGCCGGTGGCGACCAACGTCCCCACTGAGACCGAGATCCGCGATATCCTGGCCCGCACGAACAAGATCGGCCCGGAAGACGAGCTCAACTGCGGAGCCTGCGGCTACGCGAGCTGTCGGGAGAAGGCGATTGCCGTCTACCAGGGCCTCGCCGAGCCGGAGATGTGCCTCCCCTTCCTCATCGAGCAGATGCAGATCAACCTCGAGCGGCTTGCCCGCAGCAAGGGCGAGTTGGAGAAGGCTCGCGAACTGGCCGCGCGAGCCCGGCAGCTGGCTTCGATGGGCCGGCTGGCCGGCGAGATCGCCCACCAGATAAGTACCCCGCTGGGGAACATCATCGTCTTCGCCCAGCTCCTGCGCGACGCGCTGCCCGAGCAGGACCAGCAGCGGGAGGACGTGGCGACCATCATCGCCGAGGCGCTCCACTGCCGCGAGGTGATGTCCAGCCTGCAGGAGTTCGGCCGCCAACGCGAGCCCCAGTGGGAGCAGACGAGCATCTCTCAGATTGTGGCGCGCGCGTTGGAGGAGATCGAGCCGTGGGGCGGCGCGAAGGAGGTCCGCATCACCACGGATCTGGCCCCGGATCTTCCGCCCATCGTGGCCGATCCCGCGCGGCTAACCCAGGCCCTGGTGAACGTGCTGACCAACGCCCTGGAGGCCGTCGGCGAGGACGGGACCGTGAGCGTGACCACCCAAGCCTCCGCGGAAGACGAAGAGCGCGCCGAGATCATCGTCCGCGACAACGGACCCGGGGTCGACCCCGCGATTCTCCCGCGCGTCTTCCAGCCCTTCGTCACCACCAAGACGCGTCGAGGCGCCGGCCTCGGCCTCGCAGTGGCCCACGGCATCGTGCACGCCCACGGCGGGGACATCCGCCTCGACAGCAAGCCGGGGGCCGGCGTCACAGTGATCATCTCGGTGCCGCTGGATGTTGCGCCGACCCCCAGCCCCGAGAGCACCAAGGTGCTCGTCGTGGATGACGACCCGGACTTCCTCGAGCAGGAGCGCATCATGCTGGAGGCGATGGGGTTCGCGGTAGTCACGGCGGAGCGGAGCGACGAGGCCCTGGAGGTCAGCGACCGGGAGATCCCGGACGCGTTCGTGCTAGACCTGATGATGGAGCGCGCTGACTCGGGGGCGCGCCTCGCGCGGCAGCTGCGCCGTGACCCTCGCTTCCGGCGCGCGCCGATCGTGATCCTCACATCCGTGGTCGATGAGACCGGGTTCGAGTTCAGCCGCAACCCGAAGGAAGTGCTGGAGTGGATGAAGGCCGACGCCTGGTTCGATAAGCCCGCGCCCATCGCCGAGCTGGCCAACGCCCTCCGCCGGCACCTCGACAGCGCGCGCAGCAAGACCGACGCAGCCTCCCCGGATGACGAGTAGCCACCCGCCAACGCGCCCTGGGCCCCCGAGTCCCTACAACTTCACGATCCCCCCGACTTCCAGGCTCTGGTGCACTCCCGCGGCGATCTTGGTGGCTTCGAGGCCGTCGGTTCCTGACGGATAGGGCGCGAGGTCGCTGAGCTTCGCGCCGTCGAGGAGGACGTTGACGTTCTCGGCGAAGTCGGCGATCGAGGTGATGCCGTAGCCGTCCCAGACGTCGCGGCCCTGCTTGTCCTTGCGCGGGCGGAGGAAGCTCATGTTGTGGGTCGCCATGCCAAGACCCTCGCAGCACGAGCCGGTGCCGCGGTCCTGCGAATCGCACTCGATCAGGCCCTTGTCGCCCACAAGCCGGATGCCCTGGTTCACGATGGCTTCGAAGCCGTCGGGTAGAATCCACGCGGTGTCGAACGCGACGCACGCGCCGTTGTCGAACTCGACCTTGGCCTGGATCGAGTCGTAGGTGTCGATGTCGAGGCCCGACAACTTGCCCTTGGCCCCCGTCGCCCAGACGCGGACCCCGTTGGCGTCCATGAGGAACCGCGCGAGGTCGTAGAAGTGGATGCCCAGGAACCAGGCGGGCGAGCTGTTCCGCGCCCAGTTGGGGAACCAGTCCCGCGGCACCTCGATCCGGTCCTCCATGTGCGAGTATCCGTACTGCGGCGTGCCGATGTCACCCGCGAGGATCTTGCGCTTCATCTCGAGGTGATACTCATCGAAGCGCTTGTGGAAATCGACCTGCAGCAGGACGTTGTTCTTCGCGCAGGCGTCGATCATCTGTTGACAGCCCTCGACCGTCACATCGAGGGGCTTCTCGCACAGGACGTGCACGCCCGCCTCGGCGCAGGCGATCACGATGTCCTTGTGCAGCGGGTCAGGGGTCACAACCGTCACCCCGTTCAGCCGCTCCTTGGCGAGCATCTCCCGGTAATCCGTGTAGACGGGCATCCCGAACTCGGCCTGCCGCTCGGCGAGGAGCGTCTCGTTGATGTCGGCCGCGGCGGCCAGCTCGGCCACGCCGAGGTACCCCAGCTGGCGGAAGCAGCGCAGGTGGTTGATCCCAAACGTCCCGACTCCGATGACTCCGATCCGTGCCTGTGCCAACGTGACCCTCCTTGACGGCAGCGCGAAGTGCCAAGTGCGAAGTGCGGAGGCCCGGGCGCTGACGATCCCGCGTCTGCGGGGTTGTCTGTCCCCGGAGTTGCCGTCCCCGGCGCCGTGCTCCCCCCTCCGGAACGGCGAGGGGCCGGGGGTGAGGCCTCCTCCTTGCCCCTCCCTACTTCACTCGCACCTTCGCCTTCCCCAGGAACCCCGCCTTCCCGTCCGGCGGCTTGCTGAACCTCACCTCGAGCTCCGCTCCCGCAACCTGCCCCGCCCCGATCTCGACCTCGCTCCACTCAAACCCGTCATACCCGCTCTGCTTCAGCCGCGTGGTCTGCCCGTTGAGGCTCATCACCGCCTGCCGCTCGTCGTTCTTGCAGCCCCAGTACAGTGCCAGCACGTGCGCCCTCCCGGGCCGCATCTTCAGCCGCAGCACGAGTTCCCCGTCGTTGAGCCACCAGTAGTCCTCGTTCCGGTAGGTGTTGCTGCCCGCGAGGTCCCGATAGTCGGTGAGGTCGGGGTCGGTGACGAGAAGGAGGCGCCGACTGGCCGCGCCGTCCCCGGGCGCAAGCCGCGCCGTCACCTGCGCGGCGCCCTCCTGAGCGATGGTCCCTCGCAGCCTCACCGTCGCCGCGCTGCCGGGCCCAAGCGCAACCCTCGCCGGCTCGATCCGGCCCCAGTCCGTCGCCAGGCTCGCCTGGCGGGGAGTGGCGGTCAGGTTCGTCACGGTGAGTTCCGCCTCCACCTCGCCTGCGCCCGCCAGGAAGTCCGGCCCGTCGAGGCGTGCTTGCGGCGCGCCATGCGGTGGCGCCGAAACCAGCGCCACCTCCGCCATCCACTCGCACCCCGGCGGCAGCTCCAGCGGCAAGCCGCGCCGCAGCACGCCACCGTCGTAGACGACCGGCCCCGCCGGCGGCACGCCCCGGCTGCCCAGCAGCGTCACCGCATACCGGCTGCCGTCCTCGACCGTGAACCACTCCGGCCACTCGTTCAGCCGCGGGTAGTTCGGCGCGACCCCGAAGTGGTCCCGATGGCGCGGGTGATCGAAGTACAGCCTCCCGCTCCATGCCTCCTCGGTCCGCAGCGAAACCAGCAGTCCGCCCTCCCGCCTCACCGCGCCAACCCGCACATCCTGCCGCCACGGCTGCGCGCGGCAGCCCGCCGTCTTGA
>VGFB01000164.1 GCA_016869015.1 Armatimonadota bacterium | reverse complement strand
CCGCGTCGGCTCGGGGAAGCCCCCGTCGGCGCAGATGACCACCCCGAACTTCACCCCGTCCCGCTCAAAGACGGGCGTCTCCCGACTCGGCGTGAAGTAAGGCATGACCGGGAACGCCTTCGAGTAGGTCCCGAGCAACCGCCCTCCCTCGACCACGACGGCGGAGTCGTAGAGCAGCTCCCCCCGCGCCTCGTTGAAGCCCACGATGAACGTGCTCGGATACCCGGCGGTCTCGGCGAGCAGGCGCTCGGTCTGTGGGGAATCGACCGGCCAGGAGTTGGCCCGCGCGAACTTCTCGCTGCGCCAGTACCCGGTCAGCAGCGTCTCGGGGAAGCAGAGCACCTCGAGGCCGCGCTCGGCGGCCAACTCGAGGCCGGTGAGCACGGTCTGCAGGTTCGTCTCAAACTTGCCCGGATGGCAGATGCACTGATAGTGGCCGATGCGCATGGGGAACCTCAGAGGCAGTGGTAAACGGCAAGTGCGAAGTGCGAAGTGCTGAGTGCGAAGTACTGAGTGCTGAGTGCGAAGTGATGAGTGCGAAGTACTGAGTGCTGAGTGCGAAGTGATGAGTGCGAAGTACTGAGTGCGAAGTACTGAGTGCTGAGTGCGAAGTGATGAGTGCGAAGGGCTGAGTGATGAGTGCGAAGTGATGAGTGCCAAGTGATGAGTGCGAAGTGATGAGTGCGAAGCGCGAAGGGCTGAGCGGCAATTATCAGGCGGAGGGAGGAGGGTGTCAAGGGGAGGCGGTCTGACGGCACAGCCGCGACGGGCCGGATGCTTCGCATGCGGCCCCTCCTCCGGAACGCAGTGACCCCGGCCTGAGGCAGGTGGTCACACGTCCCCCAGTTCCCGGGGGACGGGCAACTCATTCGTCGGCCATGGGCGCTTCGGGTTCGGTGCCTGGACCGTCGGCCCCGCCCGAGCGGCTCGTCTCGCCCGTGAGGAAGGCGATCTGATTGTGCTCGTCGCCCCACGGCATCCTGTGCCGAGGGGGATTGCACTGGTCGGTCTCGGGATCACCGGCAGCATTCGGGACGTCGAGGGCGGACTCGAAGAAAAGCACCAGCGTGTCCTGGTCCGTCAGGTCGAGCGCGCTCTTCCCCGCGATGGCGGCGTTGATCGCGTAACCGAACCCGATGTCCGGCGCCGCGGGGCAGTGATAGGGCTCGGGCTCGGCGGGGTCTCCCCCACCCCACGGGTCCTGCTCCCGGTCGAGGAGGATGTAGGGGGCGAGGTCGTCCTGCCAGGACTCGGCCGCCGGCAGCCTGCCGCCGTGTTCCCGGGCGTACCGGCGAGCCGCCCGGGCGAGGATCTCCAGATTCGCCTCGCAGATGTAGGCGTGCATCTGAGCCTCTTCACCCTCCGCGAACTCCACCCCAGGGCCCTCCCCCAACCCGGCGCGCGCTTCCTCCAGCGTCATGCCCTTGGGCAGGGCGCCCGCCAGCCGCCACGAACTGAGGAAGGCGACGCTGCCGTCGGGCCAGAAGGAACCGGCCTCGGCAAGCTGCTCGGGGGTTGCCGTCGCATTGCGCTCGCCGCCCGGCCACTCGAACAGGACGAGGAACTCCTCCTCCGCTCCGGCCTCGGCGTCGTCCAGCTTGCGGCCTCCCGCCGCCGGGTTCATCGCAAACCCGTAGGCAAGGTCGGGGGCGCCGGGGCTGCGGAAAGCCGAGCGATCGAGCGTGTACAGCTCGAGCTCATCCACCCACGTCTCCGCAGGAGGCAGGCAGCCGTCGTGGTCACGGGCGTAATCCCCCAGGGCCTCGACCAACCGCCCGAGGACGTCCATGGACTGGTACGCCTCCAGAGCGCCAGGAGCCACCTCGCCGGGCATGGCGACCGTAGCTTGGGGCGGCCCCTCGATGGCGGCTTCGTCCAGGTGCATCTCCTCGGCCAACCATGACACCCCTTGCGAATTGGTGGCCCTGAGCGAAGCGAGGAGGTCGATGGACCAGGTGCCGTCTTCGGCGCGCGTGAGGACGATCTGCTGCTCGGCGGGCCATGTGGTGCGGAACGCCACCTGGGCTCGATCGCCCTCCGCCTGGGAGGAGAGGAGGACGCGATCCACCGCGAAGGCCATCGGCATGAACTGCAACTCCATGGCGAAGTCGCCGAGGGTCATCTCCTTGCGCCCCGGGCCGCCCTCCTCGGAGAAGGACCCGACCATGTCCCGAAGCTCGGCCTCGAGGCGCTCATCGGGCTGCAGCAGGGACAAGGCCGTCTCCAGGTCGCCGTCGCGACAGGCCTGAACGTAGGCCGTCGCCACCGCGGTTGGGTCGACGCGATCCACGGCCGGCTGGCTCGACACGGCGGCGCTCGTCGTAACGAGCGCAACGACGACGAACATGTGGCGAGGACCCAGGCGCTGCATCCCGTCACCCCCACGCTGGTGAGCGGCCGACTCTGAACCATCAGACGAATGAGCGGTCCCCCGTGTTGCGCCCTACTTCGCGGTCGGGGGAGGAAATCATCCCCCGGCGGGCAGCGCGGAGGTCCTTCGCGGCGGGCCGCGAATAGTACGTCCCGTCGAGTTGGTCTCAACCGCGTGGGCGCCGCGCTCCCTGAAGGCAGGCCAAGATAGCCCCATGAAACCGAGAGTGATGGTCCTGGCGCGGGCCTTCCGGCGCGAGATGCCCGAGGCGGCCGAGCCGCTGTTGACCGCGGGCTACGAGGTGCTGGAGAGCCCGGAGTGGCGGCTGCTGGAGGCCGAGGAGCTAGTCCGGGCGCTGCCGGGCATCGACGGCTGCATCGCAGGGAACGATCGCTTCACCCGGGAGGTCTTCGAGCGCGTCGACGGGCTGAAGGCGATCTCCCGATGGGGGATCGGCGTCGATGCGATCGACCTGCAGGCGGCGGCGGAGCACGGCGTCGTGGTGACCAACACGCCGGGGCTGACGGCCGATGCGGTGGCGGATTTCGCGTTCATGCTGATGTTGGTGCTGGCGAGGAACTTCCGGCGCTGCACCGATGTCATGTGCTCGGGGAGCTGGGACGAGATCGGCGGCGTGAACCTGTGCCGGAAGACGCTGGGGATCGTGGGCTTCGGCGCGATCGGGCGCACCGTCGCCCGACGCGCGCAGGGCTTCGGGATGCGGGTGCTGGCCTACGACCCGGCGCCCAACGCCGGTGCGGCGGAGGAGCTGGGAGTCGCCCTGGTCGATCTGGACGCCCTGCTGCGGGAGAGCGACTTCGTCACCCTGCACGCCTCAGCCGACGACGCCAACGACAGCATGATCGGCGCGGCGGAACTCGCGGCGATGAAGCCCACGAGCTACCTGGTCAACACGGCGCGCGGACGGCTGGTCGATGAGGCCGCGCTGGGGCGGGCTCTGGCGGAAGGGCGGATCGCCGGCGCGGCGATGGATGCGCACCGGTGCGAGCCGCCCGGGGGCGATTACTGTCTGCGCGACGCGCCGAACTGCATCCTGACGCCGCACAGCGCGTTCAACTCCGCCGAGACCGTGCGCGCCGTGAACCGCGCGGCCGCCGAGAATCTGGTGGCGGTCCTGAGCGGCGAGCGACCGGCGCACGTGGTAAACCCGGAAGTCTATCAGGGCAGGTGACCCGCGTCACCTGTCACCTGAGGTCGCCTAGATGCGTGGGCTTGAAGGTCGAGATGTGAAGCGCGAGGAGGAGGCGTTCGCCGACCCCGTGTTCGAGGGGCCGGCGGGCGCGCCTCGGGTCGGCATCGTCGAGGGCGGGCTGGGCAGCCGATCGCTGCCGGCGGCCGTGCGTCTGCTGGGCGGCGCCCAGGTTGCCTCGCTGGAGGGGGTCTCGGCAGCAACCCTGGCCCCCTGCGAGGCCCTGATCTTCCCCGAGCGCCGGATGCCGGCGACCTTCACGAAGCAGCAGTGCTGGATCATCTGGGACTGGGTGGGCGCCGGGGGTCGGCTGATCCTGACCCACGACGCCGTCGGCTACCGGAACCACCCGGTGCTGTTCCCCTGGGTCTGCTCCGGGGGCACGGCCCACGTGTCGGGAACGCCGGTCGACCTCGTGTGGTCGCCCGACGGGTCTCCGCCGCGCGTCCGCGTGACCCCCTCGTTCCCCGAGCACATCCTCCTGCAGCCCTGCATCCGCGCGGAGATGACCGTCCTGGCGGTGAGCGCGGAGAGCGGGAAGCCGGCGGTCACCGGCGCCGCGTTCGAGACGGGACGGGTGCTGGCCTGCGGCCTCGCACTGGGCGTGGATGCCCAGCGGTCCGACGCCGCGCCCAACGACAGCGAGATGGCGCTGCTGGAGGCCATGCTGGCGTGGCTGCTGCGCTGAACGACGGAGGCCCCCCATGACGCCGCGTGAAGCCCTCATCGAGGCCCTGGCGCTGAGACGACCCGAGGGCCTCGTCCCCCACTGCGAGCTGGAGTTCCAACTCAGCCAGGAGCTGCTGGGGACAGAGGCGCTGCGGGCGCAGCACCTCGAAGGCGTGTCCGAGGCCGACCGCGACCGGCGGCTGCACGAGAACGCCGAGCACTGGGTGCGGATCGCCGAGCGGTTCCAGTGGTCGGCCATCACCGGGCTGCACTGGCTGGGGCTCGAGGATCAGCTGCGCTCCTTTGAGATCATCCGCAACCTCGCGGGCGAGCGGTACATGCTGAGCGCCTTCGTAGACGGGACCTTCTCGATCCCCAACGGCGAGACGATGGTGCAGCACGTGGTGTGGCTGACCGAGCAGCGCGACGAGGCCCACGCCCACGCGCGAGCGAGCGTCGAGGGCGCCATCGAGATGGCCAAGCGACTTCTGGGTGGGGGCGCCGAGATCGTCTTCATGTGCGCGGACTACTGCTTCAACGACGGGCCGTTCCTCTCGCCGCGCATGTTCGCCGAGTACGTCACACCGTACCTCGCGCAGCTCGTCGAAGGCATCCAGGCGGCGGGCGGCTACGCCATCAAGCACACCGACGGGGACCTCATGCCGATCCTCGACCAGATCGTCGACACCGGCATCGATGGGCTGCACTCGCTGGACCCGATGGCCGGGGTCGACATCGCCGAGGTGAAGCGCCTCCACGGGGACCGGATCTGCCTGTTCGGGAACGTCAACTGCGCCCTCGTGCAGGCCGGCACCCCCGAGCAGATCGAGCAGAGCGCGCGCTACTGCCTGCAACACGGCGGCGTCGAAGCGGGCGGCTTCGTCTACACCACCAGCAACTGCATCTTCAAGGGCGTGCCCCTCGAGAACTATGAGCTCATGCTGAGGGTGAGGGAGGAGTACTGCCGGGAGACGGGGCTGCTCTGACGCGCGTCAGGGGACCGACGAGGGGAACCACCTGCTGCTGCCGCTACGCAGGGCACGTCACCGCCGGCCGCATCCTGGCCCTGCACACTGCCGTCCCCGGGATGCTCCGCCTCCGCACGCTGTCCGTCAGCCTGCCACGCGTATTGGGTTCGAGCGACCGGCTCGCGTCCAGGCGCCAAGTCACGATTGGTCAGTGAATTGGGAAAGGAGTTGCGGATGGGTTGGCGAATGTGTCCATTACGGGATTGGCACCGAGGGCGGGCGCGAGCCCAAGCTACGTCTGCTCCGAAGTGCGCACCGTGTGGGCCGACGGGGCCCGGCTCAAACGCAGAGGCACACTGGGTCTCATCGCCGAGCTCCGCGACCCTTTGGGACGCGCGCGATGCCATCGACCAAAGGCAAGATCATCTTCGAGCATGAGGGCATAGGCGGTGTTCCAGCCCACAACACGCTGCACGTTCCCCTCAACCAGAGGGAGTACTCCTGGGAAGAGGAGCACGTGCGCGAGCTGTTCGACGACCTGGACCACGCCATGGAGGCGGGGCAAGCCAGCTACTTCCTGGGGACAATCGTCTTCACCACGGGCGACGGGGGCATCACTGAGGTATCGGATGGGCAGCAGCGACTCGCGACCACGACCATTCTGCTCGCCGCAATCCGCGACTAGCGCAACTTCGACAGTGCCCTGCGTAGAGGGCTTCTGGGGGGGCGTAGCGCGGACCTTTGCCACTACAAGGGGCGGATGGGGGTCGGGAGCGGGTTGTGGTGGGCGGGTCAGGCGGTGAGGACGGTGGGCAGAGGCGCGAGGTTCAGGGCGCGGAGGATGGCGTCGGCACCGGGCGGTCGGCGTTGGGTGATGCAATCGAAGGCCTGGTCGTCGACCTGGGTGCGGACAAGGTGGATGGGTTCGAGCTTCTCCAGGGCGACGCGGGCGGTCTGCGGGCAGCCGGCGGCGTCGAGGCGCAGTTCGAGCAGGCGCTCCAGGAGGTAGGCCAGCAGGCACACGAAGACGTGCCCGCGGACGCGGGGATCGGCGTAGTGGTAGAGCGGACGCAGCTCGATGGTGTCCTTCA
This sequence comes from Armatimonadota bacterium, assembly GCA_016869015.1. Lineage (GTDB taxonomy): Bacteria > Armatimonadota > Zipacnadia > Zipacnadales > VGFC01 > VGFC01. Next base: position 1,325 of record VGFB01000164.1, on the reverse strand, counting down.
GTTCGCGGAAAGCGTGCTCGACCTGCTGCAGCGTCTTGTAGGCGCCCAGGATCGCGGCGGGCGATAGGTCGGGGGCGTCGGTCTGCAGGAAGTAGTAGCCTTCGAGGGCGGTCGCCTGGGCGAGCACGTCGGCGTGCGGCCGCCACTCGAAGTGACCGTCGCCGGCGGAGTGCGTGTGGAAGTACTTGCGGGTGCGGCTGGTGGCGAGGATCGAAGCCGCGGCGGCGATGATGGCGTCGTGCTCGCGCAGCGTCCCGGCGGCCACCTGCCGTTGGAGGTTGGCCAGCGCTTCGCGAGCCTGGTCGAGGCGCCGCTGGCGGATCTGGGTTTCCTGCTCGGCGCGCTCGGGGTTGTAGCAGACCAGGTAGGTCAGGCCGTCACGCTCGATCCGCCGGGCCATGACGTTCTCGCCGACGACATCGTCCAGGGTCCACTCGACCTGGGCGGCCAACTTCCGGGCCAGCGCCCGGCGCTTCGGCAGCGCGATCAAGTGCTGATACGGGGAGGCGATCAGGCGGTCGACGTTGGCCTCGGTCATCACGCCGCCGTCGGCCACGAAGATCGCGCGCTCGATCCGGAAGCGCTCCTGGAGGTGTCCCAAGGCCGCCTCCAGCGTCTGATGATCGACCCGGTTGCCGGGGAAGACCAGGTGGGTGATCGGCAGCCCGCGACCATCGACCGCCAGCGCGATCACGAGCTGCTTCTGGTCGCCGCGCCGATCGCGCGAGTAGCCATACGCGGCGTTCGGCGGCCCGTCGCCCTCGAAGTAGGTGCTCGTCAGATCGTAGAAGACCAGCGACAGATCGCGCTCGAACAGATCGCTCAACCGCAGAAAGAGCGCCTCTTCGATTGCGAACCGCTGCTCGTGGAGGAGGTCCAGCGCCCGGTAGCAATGCTGCACCTGGACGCTCTCCACGTCGAAGCCGTCCAGGTACACCTGCGGCAGCCAGCGCACCAGGGCCAGCTTGCTGCCGGGGTCGAGCAGCCGATGGGCGACCATCAGGAAGGCGATGCGCTCGAGGTCGAACTCGACCCCGCGCTCGCGCGTGAGCCGCTGCAGCAGGGCGGGTAGCTGGAGGTCCTCCCACAGCTTCCGCAGCGCGAGCAGATCGGCATACCGGCGGCTGTCCAGGACGGCGACCGAAGGGGGAGCGGGCTCCAAACCCAGGGCGCGCTTCAGCGAGAGGACCAACCGTCGCCGCTCGCGCTCCGACGCGCCGGCCAGGTTGCCGAACGAGTGCAGCACGCGCTGCCGGGTGCGGCCGCCCTCCCGGTAGCTCTCGACGAGCTGCAGGTGCTCGTAGACCTGATCGCGGTAGCGGGTG